>JAFAGX010000168.1 GCA_019237515.1 Acidobacteriaceae bacterium | reverse complement strand
GCCGCTACACCACAGCATGGTTTCATGCAACGCGAGCGGGAACCTATCACTTGTTTTGTGCTGAGTATTGCGGCACGGCGCATTCCGGAATGATTGGACAGGTGGTCGTGATGGAGCCAGCACAATATTCAGGATGGCTTTCCGGCGGGATCACTTCCGGATCGCTTGCGGCCAGCGGTGAAACCATGTTTCAACAGCTGGGATGTCCAACCTGCCACCGCTTTGATGTTCAGGGCCGGGGACCGAATCTGCAGGGCATTTTCGGCAAGCCGGTGCAGTTGGAAGACGGCAGAAGCGTGATTGCGGATGAGAATTACATTCGCGAATCCATTCTGAGTCCGAGCGCAAAAGTCGTGAGCGGATTCAAGCCAATCATGCCGACGTTCCAAGGTTTGGTGAATGAGGAGCAATTGACCGCCCTGGTGGCTTATATCAAATCCTTGACGCCGCAGCCTGGAGGAAGCGCGGGAACTCCGAGCATTTCATCTCCGGTACAACAGAAGAAGGATTAAGTATGGCAACGGCAACCATAACAGCCGAACGCGAACACTATCTCAATACCGATTACGGCATACGTTCCTGGCTGCTAACAACCGATCACAAACGGATCGCGCTGCTCTATCTGGCCCTGATTACGGTTTTCTTTTTCATCGGGGGATTCTTTGCGCTGCTGATCCGGCTTGAACTACTCACGCCAGCGGGAGACCTAGTGCAGGCTGACACTTACAACAAGCTGTTCAGCATGCACGGACAGGTGATGATTTTCTTCTTCTTGATTCCGTCCATCCCTGCCGTGCTGGGCAACTTTCTGGTGCCGATGATGGTGGGCGCCAAAGACCTGGCCTTCCCGCGCATTAATCTCTTGAGCTGGTATTTGCTGGTTGTTGCTGCCGGGATGATGCTCTATTGCATTATCACCGGCGGAGTCGATACGGGCTGGACGTTCTACACGCCATTCAGCACGGCTTTCAGCAATACGCACGTGATTGAGGCGGGCTTATCGATTTTCATTGCAGGATTTTCTTCGATTTTGACAGGGCTGAATTTTGTTGTCACCATCCATCGCATGCGTGCGCCGGGACTGACCTGGTCGCGCCTGCCATTGTTTATCTGGTCGATGTACGCGACCAGCATCATTCAGCTACTCGGTACACCGGTACTGGCGATCACGCTTTTACTGGTGGTTTTCGAGCGCGCGTTTGGACTGGGGATTTTTGATCCGACCCGTGGCGGCGATCCGCTGCTGTTCCAGCATCTGTTCTGGTTTTACTCTCATCCGGCCGTCTACATCATGATTCTGCCGTCGATGGGCGTGATCTCTGAGATCATTCCCTGCTTCTCGCGGAAACGCGTTTTCGGGTACGGCGCGGTGGCGCTGTCGAGCATAGCGATTGCGGTATTCGGGTTTTTGGTTTGGGCACACCACATGTTTGTGGCGGGAATTTCGCTGTACTCGGCGATGATTTTCTCGATGCTGAGCTATTCAGTTGCTGTGCCTTCGGCAATCAAAGTTTTTAATTGGACTGCGACCATGTACAAAGGGTCGCTTCGGTTCAATACGCCGATGCTGTACGCGATGGGCTTTATCGGCCTGTTCACGATGGGAGGTCTGACGGGACTGTTTCTGGCGGCGCTGGGAATTGACGTGCATGTGACCGACACATATTTCGTGGTGGCGCACTTCCACTACATCATGGTCGGCGGGGCGGTGATGGGGTATTTGGGCGGACTACATTTCTGGTGGCCGAAAATTTCCGGCCGATTGTATCCGGAGTGGCTGGGGAAATTCGCGGCCCTGACGGTTTTTCTGGGATTCAATCTCACATTCTTCCCGCAATTTATTCTGGGATATCTCGGGATGCCGCGGAGGTATTGGCAGTATCCGCCAGAATTCCAGGTGCTAAACGTGCTGTCGACGGCTGGATCCACGATCCTGGCGGTGGGATATGTTCTGCCGATGATTTACTTCTTGTGGTCGATGCGCTACGGGAAGATTGCGGACCCGAATCCGTGGGGAGCAGCTGGATTGGAGTGGAAGACGCAGTCGCCACCGCCGACGTTCAACTTCGACGAGGCGCCGGAAGTGACCTGGGAGGCGTACAACTACGACGAAATTCCCGCACCCGAGGAGGTGCCGGTTGGCTGATACGCCACTTATGACCGAACACGAAGAAGGGCTGCAGCACCAGTTTGCCGACATGGAGCAGCAGCGCAATGCAGCTTCGCTGGGCATGTGGTTGTTTCTGGCGACTGAGATCATGTTCTTCGGAGGGATGTTCCTGGCGTATCTGGTTTATCGCTATTGGTATTACCCGGAGTTTGCGGCCGGCAGCCGGAGCATCGATATCTATCTGGGGACGATTAATACCGCCGTTCTGATCTGCAGCAGTCTGACGGTTGCGCTCGGCGTCAAGGCCGCACAACTTGGCAAGCGAAAAACTCTGGTGACGTTGTTGCTTATCACCATTGTTTTTGGTTTGGGTTTCCTGGCGATCAAGGGGATTGAATGGTATCAGAAATTCGAGGAACATCATGTCCCCGGGCTGTCCTTCAGCGCCCAGGACATCATTGAGAAATATCCTCAGATCCACATCGATCCCGCACCCACGCAGATCTATTTTTCGCTGTATTTTGCGATGACCGGGCTCCACGCTCTGCACATGATCATTGGAGTTGGGATTTTTTGTTTCCTGACATTTCACGCATGGAAGGGGCGCTATACCCCGGAGTATCACACACCGGTTGAAATCGGAGGCTTGTACTGGCACTTTGTGGACATCGTTTGGATTTATCTGTTTCCTTTGCTGTATTTAATTGACCGCAAGCCATTAAGGTGAGCCGCTATGTCAGAACACATTATTTCCAGCAAGCTTTACATCGGAATTTGGGCCGCGCTTATGTGCCTGACTGTGGTCACGGCTAGTGTCGCATTTATCGACCTAGGGCCGCTGAATACGGTTGTGGCGCTAGTGATCGCGACCCTGAAGGCCCTGCTGGTGGTGCTCTTCTTCATGCACGTGAAATACGCGAGCGAGAAGCTCACAAAAACCGTGATCATAGCGGCGATGTTCTGGCTCGTGATCCTGCTTTTGCTAAGCCTGGCTGACTACTCCACCAGAGGAATCATCCACGCCGGAACACCGTAGCAAGAAGCAGGCGGACAGGAATTTCTCCCCTACACGATCAGCTTTAACTCCCTACAAGCAGCGAATATGATTGCGAGGGGTACTTCTATGGCCTTCTGCAATGTTTGTGGTGCAAATATAGAGGAAGGCGCTGACTTCTGCGGCAAATGTGGCGCAGCCCAGCGCGGCAGTACGGGAATCCGGCCGAACGTCGTATCTGCTCCGGGGGCACCCGCTCCTGCTACCGGGGCGAAGGGCGGTAACAGCCTCAAGCCTCTCCTGATTGCACTTGGAATAATTCTGGTAGTTGGGGCGGTCGCGATTGCGGCTCTGACAGTCATCGGATTACGGATTGCGCGGCAAACTCGAGTGAGAAATCGTGATGGGAACGTAAAAATTGAGAGCCCTTTCGGCACGGTTGAGACTACCGACAATCCCGCCGACTTGGCGCGCCAGCTTGGGGTAGCGATATACCCGAATGCTCACGTCTTGAAAGGCAACGCTGCAAACATCAACGTCGCCGGCATGCACACGGTCGCGGCGGAATTCGAAAGTGACGATCCCGCGAAGAAGGTCGGTGAGTTTTATAAGAACAAGTTCCCAGACGCGACGGTCAATGTTTCGCAGGAAGATCACTACAACATAGTTTCGACCGAGAAAAATAATCTCATCACAATCAACATTGAACCGCGCGGCGGGTCGACCTGGATCAAAATAGCGAACATCAGCGGCAAAGGAGTGGGCAGCTCCAGTGACTAGCGGGCCTGCGTTGGGAGCTTCGGACTTTGCGAAGGCTGCGCGTGCTTCGAAGTCTGCGGTCGTAGATGCTGTGGGCCTGGAAACCGCTCTAAGGCGCCGCATTGCCGGCGAGGTCCGATTCGATAAAGGCAGCCGCGCGCTCTATGCGACTGACGGATCCAACTATCGCCAGGTTCCCATCGGAATTGTTCTTCCTCGTCACAATGATGATGTCACCGCATGTCTTGAAACGGCGCGCGAGTTTGGGGCTCCGATTCTTTGCCGCGGGGCCGGGACGTCGTTAGCGGGACAATGCTGTAATGTCGCGGTCATTCTCGATTTTTCCAAGTACATGGCGGGCATTCTGGAAGTAGATCCTGCGAGAAGAATTGCGCGAGTGCAGCCGGGAGTCATTCTTGATCATCTGCGAGCGGCTGCCGAAAAGCATCGCCTCACATATGGCCCAGATCCCGCGACTCACGACCGATGCACTTTGGGCGGCATGATTGGAAATAACTCCTGTGGCGTGCATTCGGTCATGGCCGGAAAAACCGATGACAACATAGAAGAACTCGAGGTCTCGACTTACGACGGCGCTCGAATGAAAGTGGGCCCGACGAGTGCGGACGAACTGGAAAAAATTATTAGGGAGGGTGGGCGGCGAGGTCAGATTTTTGCGGGGCTGAAGTCGGTGGCGGATGAATATGGGGATCTCATACGACAGCGTTATCCGAAAATTCCGCGGCGGGTTTCAGGATACAACCTGAACTATCTTTTGCCGGAAAACGGATTCCATGTGGCGCGGGCTCTGGTGGGTTCGGAAGGAACGTGCGTCACGGTGCTTGAAGCCAACTGCAAACTGGTTGAGAGTCCGCAGGAACGCGTGCTCCTTCTTATTGCATACCCAGACGTCTACCAGTGTGCTGATCATGTTCCCGAAATCATGAGCGCTAAGCCGATTGGGCTCGAGGGAATTGATCATCTGCTGGTGGATTTTACCCGGCGCAAAGGACTGAACGCTGAAGGATTGGCGGTGCTGCCGGAAGGCGGCGGATGGCTGTTCGCAGAGTTTGGAGCTGATACGCCGGAGGAAGCCGAGTCTCAAGCACGAAAGTTGATGGATTCACTCTCGCGGAGTGTGGGCGCTCCGCAGATGCGATTGTTCACGGATCGCGCGCAGGCAAAGAAAATCTGGGAAGTGCGGGAGTCGGCGCTGGGTGCGACGTCGCATGTTCCCGGTGAACCATTTGGCTGGGAGGGATGGGAGGATGCCGCAGTCAATCCGGCAAAGCTCGGCGGGTATTTGCGTGATCTGCACAAACTGATGGCAGGTTATGGATATCGCAGCGCTCTGTATGGGCATTTCGGGCACGGCTGCGTGCACATGCGGATCAATTTTGATTTGCAGTCGAAGCCGGGTGTCAGCGCGTACCGGAAATTCGTGGAAGAGGCTGCCGATCTCGTAGTCAGCTATGGCGGCTCGCTTTCGGGTGAACATGGGGACGGGCAATCAAGAGCGGAACTTTTGCCGAGGATGTTTGGGCCGGAGTTGATGCAGGCATTTCGCCGATTCAAAGCATTGTGGGACCCGGATTGGAAGATGAATCCGGGGAAAGTGGTTGAGCCATACCGGATTGACGAGAATTTGCGACTGGGAGCGGAGTACAGCCCTTGGGAGCCTCAGACCCATTTCCAGTTTCCTGAGGACCACGGAAGCCTGGCAAGCGCAACGTTGCGGTGTGTGGGAGTGGGAAAATGCCGGCGATATGAAGGCGGAGTAATGTGTCCGAGCTTCCGGGTGACGCGAGAGGAGGAGCATTCGACGCGTGGACGAGCACATCTGCTTTGGGAGATGACGCAAGGCAGTGTGATTGAAGACCGCTGGCGCGATGAACACGTGAAGGATTCGCTCGATCTCTGTTTGGCTTGCAAAGGATGCAAGAGCGACTGTCCGGTGGGGGTGGATGTTGCGAGTTACAAAGCGGAGTTCTTGTCGCATTACTATCAGGGGCGAGTGCGTCCGCGCGGTGCTTATGCTTTTGGAAACATTGATCTGTGGGCGAGATTCGCTTCGATGGCGCCGGGCTTGGTGAATCTGGCGACGCAAGTGCCGGGCCTGCGGGATGTGTCGAAAGTGATTGCTGGCATTCCGCCGCAACGCTCGATCCCAGCATTTGCGCCGCAGACATTTCGTAGCTGGTTCGGGCAAAGGTCAGCGCAGAAGAAAAATGGCGCCCCCGTGCTGCTTTGGCCGGACACCTTCAACAACTATTTCCTGCCGGACACGGCAAGAGCTGCCGTGGAAGTGCTTGAAGCTGCCGGATTTCAGGTCCGTTTGCCCGCAATGACCCTGTGCTGCGGGCGCCCGCTCTATGACTGGGGGATGCTGGACCGGGCGAAACGCTTGCTGCTGCAAACCCTGGACGTGCTGGAACCCGAACTCGAGCGGCAAATTCCTATTGTTGTCTTGGAACCCAGCTGCGCATCGGTCTTTCGGGACGAACTGGTCAATCTGTTTCCGCACGATCAGCGGGCGCGAGCACTATCGCAGCAAACATTTCTGCTCAGCGAGTTTTTGGAGCGAAAGGCCGGACAGTTTTCAGTGCCGCAACTGAAAGGCAAAGCCATTGTTCATGGGCATTGTCATCAGAAATCGGTCTTGAAGATGAACGATGAGGAATCGGTTCTTCGAAAAATGGGGCTGGATTTCAGAATGCCGGCACCGGGTTGCTGCGGCATGGCCGGG
>JAFAGX010000083.1 GCA_019237515.1 Acidobacteriaceae bacterium | reverse complement strand
ATGTTGGTTTCCGACGAACGTGATCTTGCCAACTTTGACCTTGGGGCCTTCCTTTACTACGAAGGTGATACTGATTGCGGCAGGGGGGATTTGTCGCACTTCCGTGCGGATGGTGGAAAACTGCCGGCCATGTTCGGATAACAGCTCCTTAATCACAACCTCAGCGCGTTTAACCTTCGTGGGATCGTACTGACTTTCCACCGAAAGGCCGACTTTACGTTCCTTGAACCGATCCAGCACGTCGCTTTTTGAAACCGAACTCAGGCCTTCATAGTCGATCGTGCGAATCGTGGGCCGTTCCTTGACGTAAATAATGATGACCCAGCCCTCGGGGGTGTTCTCACGCTCAAACCGGATGTCTTCGAAGTAACCGGTGTTCCAAAGCGAGTTGAAATCCCGCTCAAGAGCGCCCTCGTCGTAAACGTCTCCCTTCCGCGTGAAGATGCGAGCTCTAATGGTGTCTTGCGGGATACGGCGATTGCCACGCACGTCAATGTTGGCGATCACTTCTTGCTGCTGTCCAAGAAGTAGCGACGAGGAGACTAAAAGCAGCCCGAGCAGGGCGGCGGCGGTGGCGCAAAACCGAGGCCAACAGCCGAAAAATGAAGAACATGGACGCAACCCGAAGCTGGGCATCCGGCATACGCGAAGCTTCCGGACCCTGCCTGCAGCAGGGCTAGCCTGACGAGAGCGACGAATCTCCTCTACCTCATTAAATGGGAGTATGGAAAACGGCAATTATACGGTAGCGCTAAGGAGAGCGTCCAAGCACGCGGCCTCAGTTGCCCGCGGAAGCCGGCTTGAAAAGCTCCACTTCAACCAAGACGGAATAAAACGTAGCGGAGTTGCCTAAGTCGGTAAGTTTTTGCGAAGTCAGGACATTGATGTTTTTCCGCTGTGAGTTCAGCTTAGCCCAGCCCAGGCTGGCACTGACAACTCCTGGTTGGACCGCCCCGTTGACTTTTGCTTGTAGAAATAACTCGCCGCGTCGATTGAAGACACGAACCATGTCGCCGTCGGCAACCCCGCGAGAGCGCGCGTCCGCGGTATTCATTTCCAGCAATCCGCTCTCTTCCATCCGCTGGACACTGGGAACATTACAGAAAGTAGAGTTAAGAAAATTGTCGGATTTACGCGCCAATAATTCGAGCGGAAAAGCTTTGGCGCCTTCACCATAACGGGATTCCGTCGGAGGTATGAATTCCAGGATGGGGTCCAGTCCTGCTTGTTTCAGTGATTCGCTATAGAGTTCCGCTTTACCGCTAACCGTCGGGAAGTTGCCAGCAGCAAAAGGAAGAAAGGCGGCCTTGTCCGATCCGGCATTTCCGTTTTCGAAATGCAATCGGACGTGTCCCTCATGCTGCAACTTCTCGCGATTGATTCCCTGTAGCCAAGGATTGTTGGACTTCAGAGCAACGTCGATCATCTTCTCGACAGAGTCTTTGAAGCACTCGTCGTCAAATCCCATTTTCTGAGCCAAACCACGAAAGACCTCCACATTCGAGCAGCACTCGCCCAACGGCTCGATGGCCTGATTGGATAGCTGAAGATAATAGTGGCCGTAGGCGGTTTGCAGATCGCTGTGCTCAAAGAAGGTGGTCGCCGGCAGAACCACATCCGCATAATCGGTTGTATCAGTGAAGAACTGATCGTGAACCACAGTGAACAGGTCAGGCCGGCGCAACCCGCAGATTACTTCGTTGTGACTAGGGCAAACCGCAGCGGGATTCGAGTTGTAAACGTAAAGCGCTTTGATGGGAGGATCATCCAGGCTGTTTAGTGCCTTGCCCAGTTCGACCATATTTACAGTACGCGCTTCCCGCCCCAGAGATTTGGCCATCAGATCGGGACGCTTCAAGGCGTCGCTGTTCAGTCCAAACGCCTCGCTGGTCGAAAGCTGCAGGCCTCCACCCACCTCCTTCCACGAGCCAGTAATACACGGCAACATCGTAATCGCACGCGTCGCCATTCCGCCGCGTTCTGAGCGCTGTACACCATAATTCAATCGAATCACTGCGGGCCGGGTGGTCGCGTACTCGCGGGCAAGCTTTTGGATGTCAGACTTCGAAATGCCCGTCCACTCTGCCAACCGCTCCAGCGGATATTGCTGCACTTTGGCACAGAGCTGATCAAAACCGAGCGTATGTTGCCCAACGTAGTCGCTATCAAAAAGGCCCTCGCTGATGATGACTTGCATCATGCCGATCGCCAGCGCGGCATCCGCACCAGGATTTATGGGAAGGTACCAATCGGCACATTTCGCAGTGCGCGTTCGGTAGGGGTCGATGACAACCAGCTTCGCGCCTTGGCGCCGTGCTTCTTCAATAAATGGCCAAAGGTGAACATTGTTGCCGTGGATGTTGGCTGCCCAGGCAATAATGTAACGCGAATGACGAAACTGCTCGGGCTCAGTGCCGAACTTCATGCCAATGACAGACTTCAGGCCTGCTTCCCCAGCAGCCGAACAAATATTCCGAGCCAGCTGGGATGCACCCAAGCGATGGAAAAAGCGGCGATCCATGGACGCGCCGTTCAGAACCGCGATAGAACCACCATATGAGTACGGCAGAATAGCTTCGCTGCCCCATTCAGAAATCACCTGCTTGAAGCGGGAAGTGATTTCGTCGAGAGCTTCGTCCCAGGTGATGCGTTGAAAGGAACTGCGAAGCTCCGCTCCGCCCGGACGGGCGGGGGCGCCCGTCCCCACAGAGGCCGTGGGCGGGCCCTTCGGCGCAATGCGCCTCATGGGATAGAGCACACGCTCCGGCGAATAGACCCGATCGAGGTATTTCGCGACTTTGGCACACAAAAAACCGCGCGTGATCGGATGCGCAGG
>JAFAGX010000034.1 GCA_019237515.1 Acidobacteriaceae bacterium | reverse complement strand
AGCCACATCGCGCCACCATGAATACGGACTGCTGGAAATGCGTGTCATTTCCCGCAGCGCGCGACCCCCAGCATCCATCAATGGAGCTTCAGCCCCATACTCCTCAACTAGAGTTGCAGCCAGCGCAGTGGAAATCATCTGCGGCAGATGGCTGATCCAGGCGCAAAGCCGATCGTGTTCCTCTGCTTCGATGCTGGCAATGCGGGCGCCGATCTTTTGCAGCCATTCAAGGTATTCTCCGCTGATGCCATGGTAGATTTTTTGGTCTGGTAATGGAGTGAGAAACCAGGTTGCGCCGGCGAACAAGTCCGGGTCCGCAAACTCAATGCCAGACTGTTCTTTGCCCGCCATAGGGTGCCCGCCAAGAAAGCGCAAGCTGGCATCCTCTCCGAAGTTCGTGATTGCCTGCTCCATGATCTTGGCTTTTGTGCTGCCGACGTCCGAGAGCAGAGTTGCTTTCCCGAGGCGCGGGCCCAGACGGGCAACAAGATCGATGATTCCCGACACTGGCGTGGCCAGTACCACGACCTGACTGCCGCGGATCGCCTCAGAAGCCTGAGTTTGTGCCGCATCTACCGCGCCTGCTTTGACAGCTCGTTCGAGCACCGGCGCACGATCGCAGCCTACGATGCGGCCTTTGAAATGGTGTTTCTTTAAGGCCAGCGCCAATGACCCGCCAATCAGGCCGGTGCCAACGATGGTGATTTGACGGAGAGGCATATCGCAAGCGGCAGAGGCATTGTAATCTCCCACGATAGAATAGGTGTCATGATCGGACGTCCGCAGAGTACTGAGGCAGCACCGTACTATTTCCGATATATCGATTATGTGGCTGGCGATAATCCGGTGGTTGCTTTGGAAGCGCAGCTACACGAGATCCTGCAATTCTTTTCCGAAATTTCTGAAGAGAAATCGTTGCATCGATATGCGCCGGGGAAGTGGAGTATACGGCAAGTTCTCAACCACGTGACCGATACCGAAAGGGCGTTCGCATTTCGAGCCCTCTGGTTTGCGCGTGGCTTCGATACGGCTTTGCCGAGCTACGATCAAGATATCGCCGCATCGGGTGCGAAGGCCGGCTTAGTCACGTGGGCGGCCCATGTCGAGGAATTTCGGCAGGTGCGGCTCTCCACTATTTCGCTATTCAAGAACATGCCGGAAGAGGCTTGGATGCGGAGCGGAATCGCCAGTGATAACCCATTCACTGTACGTTCTTTGGCTGTCATTATCTCCGGCCATGTGGAGCACCACAGGCGCGTGATCCGCGAACGCTATATGTAGCCGGACGGTGTTAGCCCTTCATCAGGCTGCTGAGATCATCCGGGTGGATAGCGTGGATCTGCGCGTCTTCACGCTCCACAAAGCCGCGATTCACTAGCTGAACTAGCGATTCTTCCAGCGTAAACGACCCCTTGTTCTTAGTCATGGTGATTTCCTGGTGTAGATGTTGCAGCGCATTGCGGCGAATATGTTGCCGCGCACCATAGCCGATCATCAGCAGTTCTGCTGCGGGTACTCTGCCGCCGTTTTTACTCGGCAAAAGAGTTTGCACCAGCACGGCTGCCAGGGCCATCGCTAGCTCCTGACGAATCGTGTGTTGCCGTTCCGGAGGGAATGAATCGGAGATTCTTGAGATCGTCGAGGGAACATCCGTGGTGTGAAGAGTAGAAAAAACGAGATGCCCAGTTTCCGCAGCTGCAACCGCAATGCGCATGGTTTCTGGATCTCGCATCTCCCCGACCACAATGACGTCAGGAGCCTGGCGCAAAGCAGCTCTTAATGCAGTGGGGAAGTCCGGCGCGTCCACCCCAATTTCCACCTGCTCTATCACACTTTTAATATGGGCATGCTCGTATTCGAGAGGATCCTCGATGGTGATGATATGACGAGCTTCGTTCCGGTTGATTTCATCGATTAAAGCAGCAAGTGTGGTTGACTTTCCGGATCCCGTCGCGCCGCCGACGAGCACCAATCCCCGCTTCAGATGGGCCAGCGATTCCACTCCACGCGGCAGATTCAGTACGGCGATGGACGGAATCGTGGAAGGCAGAGCCCGAATGGCTGCCGCTGCTGCTCCGCGCTCATGATGAAGATTAATTCGAAAACGACCGAGACCGTCAATACGGTAAGACGAGTCGCCGATGTGGTGCTGACGGTAGAGCTCCAGAGAATGTGGCGTCAACGCTGGAACCACTGCTGCTTCGATTTCCAGGCCCTGGAGCGGCGGTTCATCTAAGCTATGGACTTCGCCTTCGAAACGAATCGACGGTGGTGCCCCTGGGATCAGGCGGAGATCGCTGCCGTTTTGCTCGAGCAATATTCTGAGCCATTGATCGAGGCGAGCGCTTGCGTGTAATCCCGCTCTTGCCATTTCTTGTTCGTTCGGCTGCGAATATGGTTCCGTGTCAGTCAACTTACTCATAATCGCGACAGTCTTCTTTCTCTATATGTATCGTAGAGCGACTCTGGAAAGCTAAAGGGATTTGATTCAGAAAGCGGGGCCGCCGATGTCAGTAAAAAATGCTTCCTGCCAGCGTTCGGACGGAAAATACCAGTTACTGACGCCAGCCTCATGGTTATTTCCGGGTGCGTAGGGAATTGTGGAATTCCGCCAGTAGTCCATCCCAACCTGGACGAGGGCACCATCAGAGATTTTGACGGATACTTTTACTGTACAGCCTTCCAGTCTTCCAGGTGGAAGCGTAGGGCGAGGCGACGCGCTCCAGAAATGCCAGACACGGTCGGAGCGCTGCCCAACGGGCAAGATGACAGCCCGGTTCACCGCATCATAAGCACTCGGCATGGGCTCTGCTTGATTGCTGGCGAACCACGGAATTCGTCGATACAGCCCGCCATGAAGCTTGCCAATATCGTCGATGAGAGCAACATCGCGGCCTTTAATTGTGCAGGAGAGCTGCATGCGGGCCACTTCGATAAGGGCTGATTCGTAACTTTTGACGCGAGTGTCCGCGATCGCAATTCCCCACAACATCACTGAGCTGAATCCTGAAGCGGCCTGGTGGGAGTTGATATAGCCGGCTTTGTAGCTAACCTCTTCGGGTACGCGTGGATCGTTGACGATAACCAATGGCACCGGACTCGAAGCTCGCATATTGGCCGCGCGCACAGTGACCGTCCACGTGACCGCGCGGTGCGGTACGATCGCGATAATCTTCTCGGGCGAAACTGACTTAAAGGCAGAACTGGTTGTCGCGAACAGAACGTCGGTGACTTGTTGCAAATTCCGTCCGATGATCTCAACGCGGGCCCCTTCCGGTCCGCTGGTCGGCAGTAATCGCAAAATTTCGGGTCGATCATCACTTGCGAGAGCCAACACGGCGCCGAGCACTGCAAGTACAAACCACGATCTAGCCACAAAGCTCACACAACATTATTTGCCGGTTTGCGGATGCCAGGACGCAAGAAAACCTC
>JAFAGX010000017.1 GCA_019237515.1 Acidobacteriaceae bacterium | reverse complement strand
AGAACACGCTCACGTTATGACGGTCGATGATCGCCCAGAAACGATCCGGTTCCGGATAGTTCGGCGCGCCTTCGTACATCAGACTCGTCGCGCCGTTTTGGAGCGGCCCGTAGACGATATAGCTGTGCCCGGTAACCCATCCGATGTCGGCGGTGCACCAGTAGGTGTCTTCTTCTTTGAGATCAAACACCAGCTTGGTGGTGAGATAGGTGCCGACCGAATATCCGCCGGTCGTGTGAACCACGCCCTTCGGCTTTCCCGTGGTGCCCGAGGTGTAGAGAATGTAGAGTGGATGCTCCGCGTCGAGTGGCTCAGCGGGGCACTCATCCGACGCCTTCGCCATGAGTTCGTGCCACCAGTGGTCGCGTCCCTCCTGCATGTTGATCGGTGTGCCGGTGCGCTTGTAGACGACCACGTGCTTCACGCTTGGGCAGGACTTGAGTGCTTCTTCTACAGCAGGGAACAGCTTCACTTCGGAGCCGCGCCGGTAAGAGCCGTCCTGCGTGATGACCGCGACTGCTTGCGAATCGTGAATGCGATCCACAAGGGCGTGTGATGCGAAGCCTCCAAACACGATGGAATGTGGAGCACCGATACGCGCGCAGGCGATCATCGCGATGGGCAGTTCGGGGGTCATGCCCATGTAGATGGCAACCCGGTCGCCCTTCTTCACGCCGAGCGACTTCAGGACATTCGCGAACTTCTGAACCTCTTTCCAGAGCTGCTGGTAGGTGTAGGTGCGCACTTCACCAGGTTCGGATTCCCAGATAATCGCGGCTTTATTCTTGCGCCAGGTCTTCACGTGCCGATCGAGGCAGTTATAGGACAAATTGATGTGCCCGCCGGAAAACCACTTCGCCCAAGGCGCGTTCCATTCGAGAACGCGATCCCACTTCTTGAACCAATGCAGGTCGTCGGCGATCCGGGCCCAGAATTTCTCGGGCTGCTCAACGGATTCGCGATAGAGATGCTCGTATTCGTCGAGAGATTTGACGTGGGCCTTTTCCGCAAAATGACTGGGACATTCGAACTTGCGATCTTCCTGGAGAACCGAATCAATATTGGTCTCAGTCGGAAGAATTGCTTTCTCTGCCATGGAAACCTCACGGTGGGCTGGTTTGAGCCGATTTGCTGTTGCCAAAAATTTTACTGCGCGGAGGAGCGAAATGTCTCGCCTCCGCGCAGATTTGAGAAATCAGTGAGCCGCGGCTTTTTCTGCGCCGAGCCCGGTGTTGGAGCGCACCAGCAGTTCGTTGAACTTGTGCTCCGAGCTTGGCTCGTGACTCAAAAGCGTACCCAGGATTGCTCCCACGAAGCCCAGAGGAATGCTGAGAATTCCCGGATTTTCCAGCGGGAAGATGGCCTTCGCCTGGATCAAGTGCCGCGCGGCCCCGGTCACCGTAGGAGGATCGATCGCCATGATGCTGGGGCTGATCAGGATCAGTCCAATGGAGGCAAGCAGGCCCACAGCCAGTCCTGTGACCGCCCCGGCCGTATTAAATCGCTTCCAGAAGATCGAAAGAACGATCACCGGCAAGTTCGCGGAAGCGGCAACGGCGAACGCGAGACCGACCAGGAAAGCGACGTTGAACGTTGGCCCGAGCAGAATCGCAATGGCGATGGCGATCGCTCCCACCACGAATGCGGAGATGCGTGCGACCAGCACCTCTTCTCCCGGCTTTCTTTCAACTCCCCGGTGGATCACGTTAGTCCAGAAGTCATGCGCGAAAGAGGTCGACGCGCTGATCGTCAGACCCGCGACGACCGCCAGGATGGTGGCGAATGCAATGGAGGAGATGAACGCGAAGAAGATATTTCCGGCCAGGGCTTGCCCCAGCAGCGGCGCGCTCATGTTGGTTCCACCGTGTGTGGAGATGTAGTCGCGGCCCACGATGGTCGCTGCCCCGAATCCGAGGAACGTGGTCATGATGTAGAAGCTGCCGATGAGGGCCATGGCCCAGACGACGCTGGTACGGGCCGTCTTGGCATCAGGTACGGTGTAGAAGCGGACGAGGATGTGTGGAAGTCCTGCAGTTCCGAAGATCAGGGCAAGGCCGAGTGAAATCAGATCGAGAGCCCCGTAGGGCGGCTTGAACCGAAGGCCCGGTTGCAGGAAGTCTTTGACGACTTCGACACCTTTTTCGTGGTATGTGACGTGGGCGATGGCATTGAAGAACGCGCCGAACGAGAAGCCAAAGTGGGCCAGCACCAGGATGCTGAGCAAGACGGTGCCCGCCATCAGCAGAATCGCTTTGATGATTTGCACCCACGTGGTAGCTAGCATTCCGCCAAAGACGACGTAGACGATCATCAGAATGCCGACCCCGATCACGGCGGTGCGATAGCTGATCCCGGAGTCTTTCAGGAGCAGAGCAACCAACGCTCCGGCACCGACCATCTGCGCGATCATGTAGAACGTGCTGACGGTGAGTGTGCTGACCGATGCCATCGCACGCACGGGGCGGGGTTTCAGGCGATAGGCAAGGACGTCTGCCATGGTGTAGCGGCCAGCGTTGCGGAGCGGTTCGGCGACGACGAGGAGAACCGTCAGATAGGCGACCAGCCAGCCGACGGAGTACATGAAGCCGTCGTAACCGTTGAACGCGATGAGGCCCGCGATGCCCAGGAACGACGCCGCGGACATGTAGTCGCCGGCGACCGCCCAGCCGTTCTGGAACGCGGTGATGCCCCCGCCTGCAGTGTAGAACTGCGCCTTGGTACGCGTGCGGCTGGCGGCCCAATATGTGATGCCCAGCGTTATCGCGATGAAGATGATGAAGAGAACTAACGACTCGCTCACGAACCGCTACCCCCCTTCCAACTCGCAACGGTCGCGACGATCTTCGCGGCCATCCCGTCGAAAATGCGCGCTTCGCGCACGTAGAAGTACATCACGGCCCACGCCATCACGAACTCGGAAAGCGCGAACAGATAGGCCAGGTTGATGTCCCCGATGACCTTCGTCTCCATGAAGGCGGGGAAGTACCCGACCAGCACGGGCAGCGCGAAGTAGTACACGAGGAAAAAAATCACGGCCGGGACGACGAACCGGATCTTGCTCGCGACCAGCGCGCGGAACGCGTCGAGACCTTCTATCCTCTCCCAGTCCTTGTGATCGAAGCCCGAGACATCCATCTGGGCACTCGATGCGGAATCGGTTCCCATCGGTAACCTCCGTGGGGGAGCGCTGAATGGGCGGGGGTTTTTCCCCCTCCTGCTTGCCCCCTTTAGTTTACCGACCCACACGGACAGCCGGGACGATTCGTGGTCGCTCCGGCTCGCCGGCCGTTACTTGCGAGCGTGAACCGCGAAGTTGTTGCCTTCGGTATCCTCGCACCACGCGACGCGGCACTCCTCGGTCTCGAGCGCGCCGTCGGTAAAGAACCGAACCTGTGCCGCCTTGAGGCGGTCGATTGCGGCGCCGATGTCGTCCACCTCGAACATCACGCCTCCACCGGGATACCAGAGATCCGGCATGAACGAAAGTCCGAACGTGCTGCCGTCGGGAAGCTCGAACTCGGCGTGCCGACCGGACTTTGCGGCGATGGGCAAGCCGACGACGTCGCGATAAAATGCGAGGCCGCGCTTGAAGTCCTTCGTCAGATAGTAATGCGCAGCGATGCCGCGAGTGGAGAACGCCTTCATGGCACGAAGATAGCGCGGCATAGTTGACATCCGCTGTCAAATCTGGACATTAAGATGGCGGACTTTCTTAATCCAATCATAATCTTCCGGAGACCCGCCTTGCCCGTCCCCTCGGGCGCCC
>JAFAGX010000605.1 GCA_019237515.1 Acidobacteriaceae bacterium | reverse complement strand
GAACCTATTGCTATCGGGTGAAAAATTCCCCGCTTCGGCCTCCCACTTCAGATCAGTAACCCACGTGATCTTCCTGCTGGCAGTGTTAAGCAACGCGACATTCTGATATCCCCCTTTTTCGTTAGAACTGATTAACAACTCGTCGCCCTGCGGTGAGACCGAGGATACCGAGTAGATGATGTCGCCGTGGTGTGGAGTGAGGTTCTCAGATTGACCATCAGCGACATTGATCCGATAAACATCGGAATCGGTGTGCCCAGCATTGGCGCGATCGGCATAAATTGTTTTCCCATCCGGGCTCCAAATGGCCGCTCCCCACTCGCGGTTCTTGGTTTGCTCATTGGTCAGCTTGTGAACTTGACGCGATTTCCAGTCAAGTAATGCGATGTCGATGCTGGATGCGCTTTTGGGGCGGTACGAAAGCGCGAGCATGCTCCCGTCCGGCGACCATCGCGGATTCGTCTCCGATATGTCAGGAGTGCCAGTTATGTTTATTGTGTCGCCGCCATCACTCGGAACCGCATAGACGTCGAAAATCTCACCGCCTCCGTTGTCTTGCTCAAAGACAATCCACTTACCGTCCGGCGACCACACTGCTCCAAACTGGCGGTCGTCCGATTCCGACAACTGGAGCGGCCATCCTCCGGTGGCCGCAACCTTCCATATGTTCATCCGTCCCGTCAGGTTGGTTGAGAAAACGATCTGGCGGCCATCCGGGGACCACGCAGGCCCAGACACACTACGTGTGTAATACAGGCTGCTGATGGAAACCGGCTGCGCAGCAGCATTCGGGCTGGAGACGACCGACATAGGATCGGTAATCTCGCGCGCATCCGGCGAGGACGAAGCTGTCATTGAAAGAGCGCAAAGCGAGAGGCAGAAAATCGCAAAGCTTCGATTGAGGCGCATAGGTTTCCGGGAAGGCACGAAAATGCACGTGTATTCTACACGCGCCGAATGGTTCCGTATCTAACGGTCTGCCGGATCCTCTGGTATATCGATGGGCAGCGTTGGCGGTTGCCGCTTTTTGGCGGGTTTTTTCGAGGGTTTTGGAAGGCTAAAGCTGCCCGCGCTGTAGTGGCCCTTGTTTTCGACATCATAATTTTTAGGAAGCTTAGGGACTAAGACGGCCGACGCTCCGAGTTGCCGCAATTGCGATAGCACAATCTCCGCACGGCCGTCGTATTCCTTGAGATCGCCGTAAATTTCAACCACCCGGTCCTTCAACTGCCGCACGTCTCCGATGTCTCGCAGGTGCCCGGGAAAAATCACTACGGTGAAGGGGCACACCCGGAAATCTTCGCAAAAATCGAAAAACGTGACGCCGCGTGCCCCAGCTTTCACGCGAAAGACCTTTCCGGTCACGCATTGTGTCTCGCCAATATGCGACTGCGCCTCGGAGACAGGAATACAGTCAGCAAAGCATGGACCGCAGAACATGGCCAGAACTATGAGCAACGCCATGTCGCGCCTAAACATGATTTGTTTTTATCGCGCGGAACATGATTTTGCGGTGACACGCAATAAATGTTCTGATCAGTTTTTCAAAATGGAAATGGGGAGGCAGAAGGCGAGAGCGGGGCGGACTCAACGCAATAGGCACGCGGCCTCACGAAGAATCGTCTTCGTGTGACTTCGTGCCCTTCGTGGCTAAACAGGAATTTATTTGAATGCTTTGACGGCGGCGGCTTCGTCGTCCTTCACGTCAAAAACGGTGTAGAGCTTGGTGATCTGCAGCAGATCATGCACTTTCTTGGTGAGATGCAGCAGTTTCAGCTCGCCGCCCTGATTGCGCACGGTGGTAAAAGCGCTGACCAGTTCGCCGATGCCCGAGCTGTCGATATAGCTGACATCCCCAAGATTCAGCAGGATTTTCTTTTGCCCTTTACCGAGCAACCCGCGCACCGTATCGCGCAGGATGACGCTACCTTCACCCAACGTGATTCGCCCACTGCAATCGACAATCGCGACTCCATCTACCTGACGAGTACTGGTCTTCATGCTCACTGGGAAGCCCCTCCTTAGCGGCCCCCGGAAGCGCCGGGGACGTGCTTAACAAGTTTGATTTCGGTGCCCGTAAGGGATGGGTGAATCTGCACCTCATCCATGAACGAGCGAATAAGAAAAATACCTCTCCCGGATGTTTTTAACAGATTTTCCGGGGCGAGCGGATCAGGAATTTTCGCCGGATCCAGCCCTTTGCCCTGATCCCGGATAGTGATCACCAGTTCCCTCCCGGTGGTCTCAAAATCGAGCTTAACTTTTTTGTCGGGATCATAGGCGTTGCCGTGCAACACGGCGTTCACTGCCGCTTCGCGCACAGCCATGGAAATCTGCATGACCTCTTCTTCGGTAAACCCCGCTTCTACCGCGATGCGGGTGGCCGTCTGTTCAGCGTTGTCGACGCTCTCCAAGGTCGAGTCTAGCGTGTAGGAAACGCGGCTCTCTGTCATATCAACGAGTCGATGGCAAATACATCCACATTCCTAACCTTTCGCCGGCTTGGCGCATTACGAGTATCCCAAACGCCATTTTTGGCGAACCGCTAGTTTCACCTTTGCCTGTGGAAATGTCAACGCACACCTGAGGACGTCAGGTTGGTCATCTGCCATGCCAGGAAAATGGTGAGGTTTCCCGCTCTCTGCTGGATTCCGCGCGAGTACTTGAGTATTCTCGAACCGATGCTGAGCTTGGCCCTCACGGAGTTATTGGGCCTGCCGGTGTTCGATCCGGCGGGACGTTGCGGCCGTGTGCGTGAAGTGGCGATTTCGCCCGCCGAGGACCGCGCCCGGATCGCAGTATTGATCGTGCATACAAAAACAGCAGACCGGGTACTTCCCTTCAGCTCGGTCACCTCCGTGAATCATGAATTGAGGACCGACAGCGCGGTTGCAAGCTGGCCGACGGCGGATGGCTCCGAGGGACTTTTTCTGCTTGGCCGCGATTTGCTGGACCAGCAGATCATTGATGTTCACGGGCGCAAGGTTGTCCGGGTAAACGACGTGGATTTGCAGCAGGAAAAGAGCGACGGTCACACGGTACTGAAAGTCAGTGCCGTAGATATCGGCGCTCGTGGGGCCGTACGCCGGCTGCTCAAAGGAATTGTGCCCGGGTCGGTATTGCGGAATCTCCTCGATAAGATCCCCGAACGCCCTATTCCCTGGGACTTCGTCGACCTCATCGAAACTGATCCGGCGCGCCGCGTAAAGCTGAAAATTTCTCACGACCGATTGGCCCGCCTGCATCCTGCCGATATCGCGGATATCGTCGAAGAACTCGCGCCGGACGAGCGCGAAGCGGTGTTTGAAACCCTGGATGAAGGTGTCGCAGCGGAAGCCTTAGAGGAAGTAGATCCGAAAGTGCAGAAGGCGATCGTGGAGTCGCTTCCTTCAGAGCGCGCGGCCGACATCGTGGAGGAAATGAATCCGGATGCCGCTGCGGACCTGTTGGCCGATCTGCCCGAAGAGCGCACATCGGAGATTTTGTTGGAGATGGCCCCCGAGGAGCGCGAAGAAGTTTCCGGGCTCCTCAACTTTCACGAAAATACAGCTGCCGGGCGCATGAATACGCAGTTTTTGGCGCTGGGTGTCACCGCTACGGTGCACGACGCCATTGAGGCTTTGCGGCATTTCGAAGGCGGGATAGAGACGGTAAGCACAATTTATTTAATCGACTCGCACGGCACGCTAGCAGGGGCCGTACCGCTGGCGAAGCTGGTATTGGCTTCGCCAGATACTCCGTTGTTATCTCTGACTCAGGAGCCTCTGATCTCTTGCGATGCCGGTTGCGGAGAGAAGGAGGTTGCCGAATTGTTTGATAAATACAATCTCGTGACCCTTCCGGTGGTAGATGAGAAAAAGAAGCTCACCGGCGTCATCACCTCCGACGACGTGATCAGCCTATTGCGAGCGAAGTTGTAATCGCCAGAGAGTCCGGAAGCCGGCATTGAGCATCCTACGTTCAGGAGTTTTCCATGGGCGCACTAGCACTTCTACAGTCTTTGAAAGACAGCGTTCTTAGCCAGGCCAGCGTGAAATCAATTTATGGCGAGCCCATTTCCGCGCAAGGCAAAACTGTGATTCCGGTCGCCAAGATTATGTACGGATATGGCGCCGGAGCGGGCACCGGCGGTGTCGGCGACACCAGCGCTCGTGGCGAGGGCGGAGGTGGGGGCGGAGGAGTGCGAGCGATTCCGGTCGGCGTGGTCGAAATTAGTGACCAGCAGACCCGCTTCGTGCCGATCACCAACCGCAAGAGAATGGCGGGAGCGGTTGCGGCTGGCCTGTTCCTGGGTTTGTTATTGGCTCGCCGCAGAAGACATTAAGAAAAGCATCTGCGCTCTCGCAGTATGCCTTCTGCAGGCGTGTTCCTGTTCTCTTCACAGCGTTTGCAGAAATTGATCAGGTCCGCGATCTGCAGCGAACTGAGTTCCATCTGAAGACGCTTCACCGGCTGGCTCAGCTATACAAGGAATGGGGCAAACCGCAGAAGTTGGCCGGAATGGGAA
>JAFAGX010000584.1 GCA_019237515.1 Acidobacteriaceae bacterium | reverse complement strand
TGAGCGGAAACCAGCTGCTTTGGACCTGCACCATGATCCGGTGTCCCTTCAGGAACACATGGTCATGGCTGCGCAGTGGAATCTTGAACTCCGTAACTTTGTTGGCCGTCAGCGGCTCAGGATGGTCGAAGCTATTTCGAAATCTCGCTCGCATGACTTCTGCAGCAATGGTCAATTCGTATCCATTCATGCTTTTCGCATATTGTCCGGGAGCCGGCCCATGCTCCTCATCGGCGTCGTCCGCTTCGTTCGCTTGGTAGTTCTCCGGATAAGCATCGATCAGCTTCACAACCCAGTCGCTATCCGTTCCAGAAGTTGAAGCGAACAGATCGGCCTTGAACTCGCCTGCCGCCCTCAGGTCATGGTCAAGTGGAGCGCTTTCGAACGTGAGGACGTCAGGACGATGCTCGACGAAACGTTGGTCCTGAACTTCCCACTCCGGCCAGTCCCCGCCCGGGTAGGTCGGAGAAATCGGTCGTTTCCGGTAAGGCACGGGATCCCCGGGGTCAGAGACGTACTCCGCGTAACCCGCTCCGCTCTTCTGGTGATCAAACGCAAGTCCGCCGTTTGCCTGCAAGTAAACGTTCGTTTCTCGAGCGTTCGCTGGCGGCCATGTGCTGTAGGTTCTCCACTGATTCGATCCTGTTTCAAATGTCTGGACCGCCCATGCTGGACGTTCTCCTTGTCCGTGCAGCCAATATCGAAACCAGGGAGCCTCGACATTCTCCCGATATTCCGCAGATGTGTTGTGGCCACCGAACGTAACCAATCCGAGCTTCGATCCATCTTTCCGCCGCCATCCGCCATGGTTCCACGGCCCTCCAACCATGTAGTCGTTGTGCTTGGGATCATTCTGAGCAAGCTTGGCGTAAATGGTCCACGGGCCCTGCGGATCTTCCTGGTCCCACCAGCCGGCAACATTGAGTATCGGAACCGAATCCTCCCCATACGAATTCACGAACGCTTCCTTATTCCAGAAAGCATCGTAATTCGGATGCTCGGTGAACTTGTTCCACATGCCAATCTGGCCATGCAGATATTTCAAGTTCGCGTTCGAGAGCGGGCCAAGATTCAAATACCACTGGTAGGTGTCATACACATCAAAGTTGAAGTGGGTGTTCTCAGTCTTGCTCGCTTCCTCCATCACGGAATATTCAAAACCGTAGCTCAGGCGAAATGCGCCGTATCGATGGAAGTCGTCGTTCATCCATTGATCGGCGGGCGAAGCCTGCTCGGAAATCGCTTTCAGCGCAGGATGCGGCTCCAGCAGCGCAAGGGCAGAGGTCAGACCGCTGTACGAGACTCCAAATATGCCAACTTTCCCATTGTTGTTAGCGACGTTCTTTACCAGCCAATCGATCGTGTCATAGGCGTCACTCGACTCGCTCGTCGCCTTTGGGTCAGTTTTGTCCGGCGGAGTCGTGGAGATCCGGAAAGTACCTTCGGACTGAAACCGGCCGCGAAGGTTTTGATAAACCAAAATGTATCCATCGGCGATAAGGGCCTGGAGGCCTGCCGCTTTCTCGAGTTCTTCCGATTTCTCCGGAACGCCGTATGGGGTTCGTAATAACAGAATCGGCAAGGGCCCATGCTGATCGACGGGAGTGAAGATTGCGGTCTGCAGATGCACTCCATCTCTCATCGGCACCATGATCTCGTTGCGGTTGAACTTTGGAGTGCCTGAAGTCGGGTGCTCGTTTTGTGCAGCCAGCAAGATAAACGCAACTGCACACAGCAGGCACAGCCATACCCACCGATTTCGATTCATCTACCCTCCCGCCATAATGAAGCGCGATTATAGACGCGGTAGGCCGCTGCTCCAAGGCACCCTGCTGCCGGCGCGCCTCGTTTGCGTAGCTTCAAGCTGGGTAGACACTCCGCCTTGTCGCGGGCCAGCAAGCCAGCCACTACGCAACTGGACCGACACGCCCTGATTACCCCTGGTATTCCGATTCCACGGTCAGGATTTACAATAGACGTTTGCGGTGGGGGAGAAAAGGGCTAGAGGATGGCAACGAAAGTTTACTCAAAGCCTGCAGAAGCCGACGAGAAGGGCGCGGGCAAATATCAGGGTTTGACCCGCGAGCAACTCATTGATGCGTATCGCATCATGTACACCTCCCGCAAGCTGGACGACCGCGAGATCCTGCTGAAGCGCCAGCAGCGTATTTTCTTCCAGATTTCCGGAGCGGGACACGAAGCCGTCGGCGTAGCTGCAGCTTTCGCGCTTAAGGCCGGTTACGACTGGTTCTACCCTTACTATCGCGACCGAGCTCTGAGTCTTGCGCTCGGCTTCACTCCCTATGACATGTTGTTACAGGCGGTTGGTGCAGCCGACGATCCCAGTTCTGGCGGACGCCAGATGCCTTCACACTGGAGCATCCCTCGCCTCAACATAGTCACGCAATCTTCCCCCACGGGCTCGCAAATTCTGCAGGCGGTCGGATGCGCTGACGCCGGTGTCTATTTAGCCGCACATCCGGAGGCAGCAAAGAAGGCAAGTGGCGATTATCGGCAATTCAAGGACGTTCGCTTTCATCAAGACGAAATCACATACGTTTCACTTGGCGATGGCACAACCAGCGAAGGTGAATTCTGGGAGGCCGTGAATTACGCATCCAATCGCAAGCTGCCAGTGATCTTCGTCATTGAAGATAACGAGTACGCGATCTCGGTCCCGGTGGAAGTGCAAACGGCGGGAGGCAATATCTCACGCCTTGTGGCAGGCTTCCCGGATTTTCACTTCGAAGAGGTCGATGGTACGGCCCCGGTAGAAACCTACGCCGCTTTTGTCCGTGCGGCTGCGCATTGCCGGGCCCGGAGAGGACCGGCATTTATCCATGCGCATGTGATCCGCCCATACTCGCATTCGCTCTCCGACGACGAACGGTTGTATCGGCCGGATACGGAGCGCCAGCAGGATGCCGCCCGCGACCCGATCACGCGCATGCAGATGTTCCTGCTGCGCGAAGGCATCCTGGATGAAAAGGGAATCAACCGGGTTGAGAAGCAGGTGGAAGAGGATCTGCAGGCAGCAGTCGATCAGGCGCTCGAAGCAGCCCCGCCAAAGCCGGACTCAGTGACGCAATACATTTATTCGCCGTATCTGGATCCGACTTCATCCGCATTTGATACGCAGCCCGCTCCGAGTGTAGCTTCGGATAACAAAAAGCCGGCACCGAAAACCATGGCTGACCTGATCAATGCCACGCTGCGTGATGAAATGCGCCGCGACGAACGCATTGTGATCTTTGGCGAAGACGTCGCCGATTGCAGCCGCGACCAATATCTCAAGGCGAAACAGATCAAGGGCAAGGGCGGTGTTTTCAAGCTCACTGCCGGCCTGCAGTGCGACTTCGGCTCCGATCGCGTTTTCAACTCTCCGCTGGCCGAGGCCAGCATTGTCGGGCGCGCGACTGGAATGGCGACCCGCGGGCTTAAGCCCGTGGTAGAGATTCAATTCTTCGATTACATCTGGCCTGCCATGTTGCAACTCCGCGACGAGCTACCGCTGATTCGTTGGCGATCAAACAACGGCTTCTCCGCGCCAGCGTTGATTCGCGTCGCCATTGGCGGATATCTCACCGGTGGCGCGATTTATCACTCGCAGTGTGGGGAAAGCATCTTCACTCATATTCCGGGATTACGCGTGGTGTTTCCCTCGAATGCACTGGATGCGGCTGGACTTCTGCGCACCGCGATTCGCTGCGATGATCCCGTTCTATTCCTCGAGCACAAGCGTCTTTACCGCGAAACCTTCGGTCGCGCTCCCTATCCCGGTCCCGATTACATGGTTCCGTTTGGCAAAGCTAAGATCGTGCAGGCCGGAACCGATATCACAGTGATCACCTATGGCGCCGTGATTCCACGTGCATTGCAGGCGGCTCAAAAAATCGAGCGTGAGCATGGGGTCAAAGTCGAACTGATTGATTTGCGGTGTTTGAATCCCTTCGATTGGGACGCAATCGCTGCCTCGGTTCGAAAGACCAACCGGGTGATTGTCGCTTATGAAGACACGTTGAGCTGGGGTTACGGCGCGGAGATTGCCGCGCGAGTTGCCGATCAGTTATTTGATCAGCTCGATGCGCCCGTGCGCCGCGTCGCCGCTAAAGATGTGTTCGTCGC
>JAFAGX010000365.1 GCA_019237515.1 Acidobacteriaceae bacterium | reverse complement strand
CAAACAACCTGCGCCATAGACTCATGCCTTGGGTACTCTGGATTTGATCCTACCGAACGGCAGGCAAATACGCGATGTTGAGATGATGACCGAATTGCGTGCCGCCGTGCCGGTCGCTAGAATTGCGAGCAATGTTTTACCCGTTAGCGTTTTGCGCTGATCTACACAGGCGGCCGTCCTTGAACAAACACTCACGCCGAAAACTCATCAACATCATCTTCAGCATAGCGCTGATGCCCTTGCTCCCTTCCTCGCTGGGGGCACAATGTCAGCCCGACAACGGTGTCGTTCAA
Source organism: Acidobacteriaceae bacterium (assembly GCA_019237515.1). Next base: position 7,173 of record JAFAGX010000365.1, on the reverse strand, counting down.
CGGGCTCAGGATAGCCACAATCCGTCCTCGTCACAGCCGCAGTTTTTTGATCAGCCGACCTTTACCGTCGCTGGCGTAACCGATACCGCGAATCCGGCAGGACACGGGTCGACTGTATGGCGAACCAGTGATGTCCTTGCGAAACAAACCGCGTCATTGGGCAAAATCAATCCGAGTCCCGCCACGTCCACAACGCCGGAAACCGAGCAATCTCTGCGTGAAGCTGCCCATCAGCCTGGGAATTTTGAGGCCAACCATCTTCTCGGGAATATGCTGCTCGCAGAGCATAAGCCGCGCGAAGCCCTGCCCTATCTTGAAGTAGCCACTCAGCTGAAACCGGACGATTATAAAAATAAGTACGCGTTGGCCCTGGCCTATGCCGAGTCGGGTGATTACCAACATTCACAAACGACTGCGCGGCAATTGCTAGCAGAACGAGACACGGCAGAAGCCCACCATCTCCTCGCCGACGATGCGGAGAACTTCGGAGATTCCCTCACTTCGGTTCGTGAATATCAGCGAGCTGCCGAACTCGATCCTAGCGAAACAAATCTTTTTGATTGGGGAGCTGAGCTGCTTCTGCATCATGCACCGGAGCCGGCCAGCGAGGTTTTCGCTAAAGGACATCATCTTTTCCCGAATGCCGCGCGCATGCTGATCGGTCTTGGGATCGCGCATTATGCGCGCGGCTCGAGCGAACAGGCGGCCACATGCCTGTGCCAGTCTTCGGATCTGAATCCTGACGACCCCAATCCTTATTTGTTTCTCGGCAGGCTGCAGGAGGAGGAGCTTACATCTTCAGAGGCAGAGGTCGACCGCTTCAAACGATTCGCCTCTCTCCAGCCGGAAAATGGTCTGGCTAACTACTACTACGCGCTCGCACTTTTGAAATTGCCCACTACCGACACCGCGGCTGACACTTCCTCCAAAGTGGAATCGCTTTTGCAGAAAGCGGTTCATCTCGACCCAAAGCTTGCCCGCGGATATCTGCAGCTTGGAATTTTGTATTCGGACCGAAAGGAATTTTCAAAAGCGATCTCTGCTTACCAGCAGGCGATCGACGCAGATCCAACGCTTGCTGCCGCACATTATCGTCTTGCGCAGGACTATCGACGAACAGGCGACAAGCAGAAAGCGGAACAAGAGCTCAAGCTTTTCGAAAAGCTCTCAAAAGAGGAGGCAAGCGAGGCACACCGGGAGCATCGCGATCTTCAGCAGTTTGTGTACACCCTACGCGATCAGGGGTCATCCGGCTTTCCCCAATAGTTTGCACCTCGAAAGAAATGTCATCCCGACGCGCCAAGGCGCGGGGGATCTTACAACGAATACGCGAGAATCGAGGCACATACAGGAGTGGTACTCCCGTGCACGCCGTCATCGTCAGCGTCCGATTCCTCAGCCCGCTAATGCGGGTGTCGGGATGACATGAAACTGACGGGGCCTATCTCGAAGCCCTAAAGCACGTCTGTGCTATCTAGAACCGCAGCTTCAGCGCAAACTGAATCGAGCGCGCGTCATTGGTCGTCTGGTTGATCGTCTCACTGATTACGCCGAAACTGCTGGGCGAACTCACGTCCTGCTCTCCCGTCCCGGCGATACCGGGCAGGAAGAAGTGCGGATGGTTGAAGAGGTTGAAGAACTCCGCCCGGAATTCCAGATTCGTGGCCTCGTGAATCGGAAACTCTTTCACTAGCGAGAAATCCGTATTCACAAAACGGGGACCATAGACCGGCGCGCGGGCTGCTGTGCCGATCTCTCCCGCGCGCGCAGGGGCGAAAGCACAGGGGTTGAACCAGTTCGAGAGCGTATGAATTCGAGCTGGAGCGTTGCAGGTCGGATTAGCGGCAACCGGTCCCGCTTCGTTAGGATTGCCCACCTCGTTGGGTCGCTGCAAAACCAATCCGTTGTAAAAGAAGAAGACGCCAGACTCATCGGCGCTGTCGACTACGAACAGCGGAAATCCGGATTCTGCCCTTTCAATGACATTGAACGACCAGTTTCCCAAGATGGCATTTGTGGCGCCTTTCCAATTGCTGCCGAAATGCTTACCCCTGCCGAAAGGTAGATCATAAAGAACACTGGCGGTGAAAACGTCGTTGAGATTGAGCTGAGATAATCCCCAATCCAACTTTTTGTATCCCGGAAGCGGCCAGTAAAGTGCCCCAGGATTGCTTCCCAGACCGTCCGGCATTCCAGAGTCGAACGTGCGTGACCAGGTGTAGCCTACCAATGCGTAGAGCCCGTGCCGCGCACTCTTGGTTTCAGCTTTGAGTTGTAACGAATCGTATCGCGCACTGCCTATGCTGTTATTGCTGTCGACAGACTGAAACGGAAACGCGTACGGGAACGTGGGAAAACCGCATCCAGTCGTGTAACCGGGTACGGTACCGCAGGCGGCGGGTGAACTTATGTTTTCATTTACCTGGCTTACTAGAATGTGCGAACTGTGTGAGCCGGCATAGCCAGCAGTTAACACCACATCACCCGGAATCTGGCGTTCGATATTGAGGTTGTATTGCTGGATTATTCCCTGCTTGAAATTGCGATTCATTGACTGAATGGTTCCCGTGTAAGCTCCGGGATTTACTGGGGCGGTCAGGACTGCTCCTCCGGTTACAGCGGTGGATCCAGGAGTACCGGCGGGAACAAGAAAACCATTGGACAGTCCGCAGCCAGGAGTACCGAGGGGAGTACAAACTCCTAACGGGAAGGGATCCACTTCGGCATAGTAAGGTGGGTTCTGCCACAGTCCTTGTCCACCCTGGTTCCATGCCGCATCGTGGAAGATGGCATATCCGGCGCGAACGGCCGTTTTGTCACTTCCGAACGGTTTCCAAGCTAAGCCGATCCGCGGCTCCAAAGCCCTCTTGTAGAACTGAATGCCCACCCTATTATCGGTGGTGACACAGTTGGTACATCCAGTCAACCCGGGGCTGCCTTTGGGAACAAACCATCTCAAAGTCTGAACATCGAAGTTTGCCTGCCGATTCTCCACCTCTGTTTCAGGCGTAGCTAGAGCCCATGCGATTCCCAGGTTCAAGGTAAGATTATTCGTCACTCGCCAGTCGTCCTGCACAAAAGGACGGAATAATTTCCAGCGCCTGCCAACAGTAGCGCCTAAGAATGTTTGGTCGTGAGCAGAAAAGGTTCCAAGGCTGCCTAGGAGTAAATCCCCCATGTTGTCGCCAGTTGCCGACCCGTTCTGTGAAATAAAGCCGTCCTGGAAGGCGTTGTTTCGAATATTCATCTGATTGGCGCGGTAGGTTGCTCCGAACCTGATGTCGTGTTTGCCTCGAATCAGGTCGAGGGTATCGGAAACGGAATACACATTCGTTCCACCCTGGTATGGCGCATATCCACGATCGCCCAGAGACATGTAGGTCGTCATCTGGAACGAAGTCATCCCGCAACCTTCGCAGTCCTTGTTCGATTGATTGAGGCTCGCAGGATATCCCGTGAGGCTGTCGCACTTACTACCTAGATCAGCGCCGGGAATTCCGAGGATCGCAGCTTCGCAAGTTCCGGTGCCGAACGAGAGAATGTGGTTGAAGATCCGACTGAAACCGGCGTTGACCTGGTTGATCGTTGTTCCAGAGAATACGTGCGTTTCGGATATCGCGACATTGCGACCATGATTGTCAATGTGCTGATTGCTGCCAAATGCATTCGTTTCCGCCCAGGTTGGCGAACCGCCAGGCACGAAATTTGTCGCCTGATCGTAGCTGAAACGGGCAAAGATCGAATCCTTTGGTGAAAAATTGTGATCGACGCGGATGTCGCCAGTCCCTTCGTTTAGCCTTCTCACCGGTTGGTTCACGTAGTTGATGTTCAACGCCGGATTGCTCGCATTAGGGGTCGGGTACAGCTTAATCACCTTTGCGGCAATAGGATTGATGACCGCTGCGGGGATTACGCTACAATCGGCACCAAGGGGCTGAGTGCCGTCCGCAGCCACCGGTTCTGGCGTAGCCGTTCCAGGTAAACACTGGAAATGCCGGTCCACAGCGGTCGCCGCTACGTAAGGATTATTGAGATTCGGGAAGCTGGCCGACCCGCGAGGGTTCCCGAACGGGTCCAAATTAAAGTCATAATTCCCAGCCGCGTCTGCTGTCGCCATCGCGGCTGTAGGCACTAAGCCAGTAAAGGGCACACCCAGCCGCTGCATCTTGGCTTGGTAATCAATAAAGAAAAACGTCTTGTCTTTCTGGATGGGGCCGCCCAGCGAACCGCCAAACTGGTTCAAATTGAACTGGTTCCTCTTGGTCGCGAAATAGTTCCTGGCATCCAGCTTCGTGTTACGGAAAAACTCAAACAAGCTTCCATGAAACTGGTTCGATCCGGACTTGGTAGTTACCAGAACTGTCGGCCCTGCTCGCTCTCCCCACTCCGCCGAGTAGTTGTAGGTGAGAACCTTAAATTCCTGAACGGCATCGATGTTTGGAAAGATGGCAATCCCGCCCTCGTCTAACTGATTGTTATCGTTGCCGTCGAGCATCCAGTCCGTTTCTTGTGCCCGCGATCCACCGACGGATAGCGAGAATGACCCGCGAGTCGACGCTTCGCTGCTGGCTGCTCCATTAAAAAAGCTATTCGGATTCGTTTCCGCCGTTGTGCCCGGAGTTAACGTCGCTAGCTGCACAAAGTTGCGTCCGTTTAATGGGAGCTCAGATACTTCTTCCGACGTGATTACCTGCCCAAGGGTTGGCGCCGTGGTTTCCACTGCGACTTGGGTTGCGCTTACTTCAACTTTTTCGGTGACCGATGCGGGGGCCAGCGTGAAATCGAGCTCGCGATGTTCATCGATCTGTAGCCGGAGGTCTTTTTGTTCGGCAGGTTGGAAACCCGAAGATTCTGCCCGAATGGTGTAGTTGCTCACCGGCAGCAAAGGGATGAGGTAGTGGCCCGTATCGTCAGTCTTAGCCTCGCGCGTAAGGCCGGTCGCCTGCGAAGTCACTCTAACGGTCGCACCGGAAATCACCGATCCGGTCTTGTCCGTGACCGTCCCCGAAAAGCTTCCTGTTGCCTGGCCATAAACCAGTGGACAGATGGAAAGTGCAACCGAACACAAAACTGCCCCAAGCAGCGTTCTTTTGCTCAGCATGATTTCCCTCTTCGCGCGTGTGGAATGTTGAACGGGCTCCCCGCTTGTAGATTGCTAATATGAATGGATTAGCACCGCAAATGTCAAGAGGTTTCCACAGCAGGCCCGCGTCCGAACTCACGCGGGTGCCCCAGGTTCGCGCGCTGTTGTTGCAAGCGAACCTGGGTGACGCGTAGCCCACTCTGCCTCGAATCGGGTGCGTTCATAGAAAGATTTCTGCGTTCCGATAGAGGTTGTAGAAAGCCCGGCGTAAAGATTAGCTCTGCGAACCGCTTCCAGCTCAGATACTCCTTCAGCAAGAAACACCGCGAAGCTTCCGATGAACGCATCCCCCGCGCCGGTGCTGTCGATCGTTTTTACGGAGAACGAGGGCACGTGCTCGTTCACCCCCTTCCCTGCAACGAGCGAACCCCTGGCGCCCAGCGTGATGATCACACGCTGAATGCCTCCCTCAAGAAGCTTCGCAGCGCAGTTCTTCGCATCTTCCAGATTCCGCACCGGCATTCCAGTAATGGTTTCGGTCTCGCTCTCATTAGGAACAAAATAATCGAGTTCATTGAGAGCTTGCATGTCAACCGGCTGCCCGGGCGCGGGATTCACAATGCAGCGGATCCCATACTTCCTTGCGAACCTCACGGTGTAGTAAACCGTCTCCAGCGGAATCTCAAATTGCATGACTATGCAGTCGCAGTTCTTCAGAGTGTCTGCAGCGGCCTCGACGTCGGCGGCCTTGAGCGCATCGTTGGCTCCTTTCACCACCAGGATCCGGTTTTGCCCCTGCGGATCGACAAAAATCGGCGCCACCCCGCTCGACAGTCCTTCCACCTGCTTGACATGAGTCGTGTCAATCCCGAGCCTCCTGAAATTTTCGATCGTGGCCGGGCCGAACAGATCACTGCCGACTCGCGCGACCATGACGACATCCGCTCCGCATAGGCGCGCCGCTACGGCTTGGTTTGCCCCTTTGCCGCCGAATCCCAAATCGAATTTCTGGGCAAAGATGGTCTCACCGGGCTTGGGAAATTGGGCGGTGAAGGTAACCAGATCGATGTTCGCGCTTCCAACTACCGCGATACGTGGCCTTTTGGGCATATTTTCTTTGAGTTTGTCGCAAAAGAAGGTGAGTCTAGTTAGAAGCTGCAGATGCTGTCAACAGCGACTTGATCTATTACTCCCCGTACGGCACCCAGATGTTCTTTACCTGTGTCGCGTGTTCCAGAAGCCAGCGGCCTTCGGCCTGCTTCGGATCGAACCAATCGATCACTCGCCCTTCATTGGTCCAAACCTGTTTGAGATTTCCCACCGAATGGACCTTCGCGGCCACCGCATTCGCTTCATCAGTGAACGACCAGACCGCATCCACGCCATCGTGTTCGGCCAACGTCTTCAGAAGTTGAGACGCTGGCCCGGTCACAATGTTGATCGCGCCACCGGGCATGTCGCTGGTATCGAAAAGTTGGTAGAGATCGCCCGTAATCAGCGGATAGCTTTCTGATGGAACCGCAACTATCGTATTTCCAACTGCCAGCGAAGGCATGACCAACGAAATAAACCCGAGCAGCGGGACCTCATCCGGACAAATAATGCCAACCGTCCCAATCGGCTCGTTCATGGCAATCGCAATGGTCCGGAACGGCGGATTGTGCACGCTGCCATCGAACTTGTCCGCCCATGCAGCATAAGTGAAGATGCGATCGAGGCTGGCATCGACCTCCGCTTTCGCCTGTTTCTCTCCGACCGCAGCCGCCAAGCGTCGCGCGATATCCTCGCGCCGTTGCGAGAGATTCTCCGCCACGTAGTAAAGAACCTGGGCCCGATTGTGCGCTGTGGCTTTCGCCCAGGCCTCGGCTTTTCGCGCTGCCTCGACCGCGTTGCGGATGTCTTTGCGATTCCCCAGAGGCGCTTCGCCCAGCAAGCCCCCATCCGCACCGCGCACTTCAATGCTGTACCCCGAGTCCGGCCGCGCCTGCTTGCCCCCGATGTAAAGCTTCACCGTGCGATCAATCGCGTCAGCAGGGCCGGCATGCGGCTCATCTTCATCCGACTCGGCGCGCTCGGATGCCGACAAGGCC
>JAFAGX010000581.1 GCA_019237515.1 Acidobacteriaceae bacterium | reverse complement strand
GCCGGATGGTTCGGCGGAAAATTCAGCGACTCGAAGTTATAATAATCGGTCTCAATCTCTGGACCTTCCTGCACCGAATATCCTAGATCGCGGAAGACTGCGACCATTTCGTTCGAGGTTCTGATGATCGGGTGTTCGGCGCCGATGGGGCGCTGAATGCCGGGCAAAGTGATGTCGAGGCGATCGCCATCCGATTGAGAACCAGCGCTTGCACGTTCCGCCTTCTGTTTGGCGGCGTCGACCTCCTCCTCCACCTTCTTCTTGAGTTCGTTAACGCGCTGCCCCACATCCCGCTTGGCATCTTTTGGAGCGGCTTTGAGCCATAGATCGTTCAGATTAGTGAGCACACCATCCTTGCGCGCCATCCAATGGTCGCGGAAGGCTTTCCACTCAACTTCGTTTTTGACCGCCGAGGAGTCGTGCACCAGCGCCTCAAGAAGCTTTTCAGCGGCTTTGTCCAGAGTCGCGGGCGAGAAATCTCTTAGTTTGGGAACGGTGTAGGCCACGGTTCTTGCCCCTTTGGGGCTGATCAATCAATCTCTTTGTTGCTAACCCACGGCTGAATTCCTGCGCCGCTGCCCGACTGAGGAGCAATCGGCCAGACAGCCGAGAGCGGCTGTCCCTACATGTTCAGCGGTGATGACTGAGGGCTGACAGCGACTACGCTGCCCCGCCGAGAGCGCCTCTGGCCTGCTCGGCGAGGCTCTTAAAGGCTGCGGCATCATTCACAGCCAAGTCGGCGAGAATCTTGCGATCCAGTTCCACGCCGCTCTTTTTCAATCCGTGAATGAACTCATTGTAGCTAAGGCCATTGAGTCTGGCGGCCGCACCGATGCGCACAATCCACAGTGACCGGAACTGGCGCTTGCGCTGCTTGCGTCCCGAGTAGGCAAACTTCAGACCGCGCTCTACCGCTTCTTTGGCGGAGCGGTACAGCTTGGATTTAGTCAGGAAATAGCCGCTTGCGCGCTCCAATATCTTCTTGCGCTTGGCGCGGCGCTTCGTTCCACGCTTGACACGAGGCATTGATGTGCTCCTTTTTTAGTCTTTCTCTTGGGTGGCTGGAGGTAGGAGACTCGAGGTCCAATCACCTCTTCACACACCCGGCCGCTCCGCGGCCCACGACGGGCGAGACGCCCGTCCTCCATCTTCCCTTAATAGGGAATCATCCGCTTGACTTTGGCCAGGTCGGCGTCGCTGACCAACACCGATCCGCCCAATTTCTTTTTACGCTTATGCGGCTTCGACGTAAGAATATGGCGCAAGTACGAATGCTGGCGCTTGACCTTACCGGTCGCAGTCTTCTTGAAGCGCTTCGCCGCGCCTTTATGCGTTTTTAGCTTTGGCATAAATCCTCTATCAGTACTTTTTTGACTGTGATCAGAAACGGCCCAAAATCCTCAAGCCTGTTTTACGGCAGCTATGGGCGGCGTTGCTTGCGGGCCACCTGCCGCTTTCGGCCCTGTTCCCTGCTGAGGTGGCTGAGGCGGCTTAGGCCTGGGGCCGCCACCTTCCGCCTTCTTCGGAGCCAAAATCGCGTGGAGAGTATTGCCTTCCTGTCGCGGACGGAACTCCACGATCCCTTTTTGCTCGACGTCTTTAATCAGCCGCTCCAGAATCTCACGTCCCAGTCCAGTGCGCGTCATTTCGCGGCCGCGGAAGAAAATCGTAGCTTTGACCTTATCTCCCTCTTCCAGAAAGCGGATCACATGGTTCTTCTTGGTTTCGTAGTCATGATCATCCACATTGATCCGAAACTTCACTTCTTTGACGGTGATCGTTTTCTGGTGCTTCTTCGCTTCCCGCTCTTTCTTCTCCTGCTGGTAAAGGTACTTGCCATAATCCATAATGCGGCACACCGGAGGCTGGGCGGTGGGCGAAACCTCTACCAGATCTAAGTTTTTTTCGCGGGCCATTTTCAGAGCTTCATAAGGAGGCAGGATGCCAATCTGCTGGCCCTCATCGCCGATTACGCGCACTTCGCGCGCGCGAATTCGTTCGTTAATGCGGACAAAACGCTTGTCGATACAATCCTCCGTCCACTTACCAGGGTGAGTGGGATGAAAAATTATAACATGATAAGGAGACCGGGCCACCGACCAGCGAGTGGTCGCATTACGCTCTTGAAGGACGCAAGTCCAAGTGGAACTCACGATCCCGCCCTTCGAAAACCGAAGGGTGCTGCACCCGCCGACGCTGCCGAATGATACAGTCGGAATCAACTTCAGGCGCTGTTCACGCCTGCCGCGCCGTGGCCCGCCGACGCAATTCTTGTACCTCGTTGCCCTTTGCGAGTAGCACCACGTCGGCCATTCCAATGAACAAGCCATGCTCTACGATGCCCGGCATGGATTCCAATCTTCGGGCCAGCGCGGCCGGATCAGAAATCTTTCCGAAATCGCAATCGAGAATGTGATGGTGTTCATCGGTAATGAATGGGCTTCCATCCGGAAGACGTCGCGGCTTTACCTTTGCACCCAGCGCCTCCATTCGCTTGACGATTAACGGTTCGGCAAAACCGACTACTTCGATCGGCAATGGAAAACTTCCCAACACCGGAACCTGCTTGCTGGAATCGGCGATGATGACCACGAGTTTGGACGCGGAAGCGACGATCTTCTCATGTAGAAGCGCGCCGCCTCCGCCTTTGATCAGATTGAGCTGAGGGTCGAATTGATCGGCGCCATCGATCGTGACATCAATCTGCTGGACTTCTTCAAAGGTTGTGAGCGGGATCCCCGCGGCCTTCGCCTGTTCTTGCATATGGACAGAGGTAGGGATGCCGCGAATATTGAGGCCAGCCTTAACGCGCTCCGCCAGAAAGCGCAAAGAGTAAGCTGAGGTGGAACCGGTGCCCAAGCCCACCACATCACCATCCCGTACAAACCGCATGCTAGCCTGAGCGGCAGCTGCTTTTTCGTTTTCGTTGGCCATTGAGCAGAGCGCGATGTCCGCGACCCGCTTACTGTACGCCTTCGTACACCATGGCTTCAACGGGGGAAACAACTGGTGGTCCGGGTGCCGGGTTATACCGGCGAGAAATAGGGCTCATTGCGCAGTACGGCCTCTGCTCCTTCCACAAGCCGCCGTGCGTCAGATTTGGGTACAGCACCGCGAACGCCGGCGTTGCGAGCTTCGTCGATCAACTGCCGCGACAGATGCATGCTGAACATGAGGATCGGAATTTGAGGCACGATTTTGCCCAGTTCCCTGGCAGCCTGTAAGCCATCCATGCGGGGCATAAGGAAGTCGAGGACGATCAGATCGGGTTCTAAGTTCTTGACCTTTTCCAACGCCTCGCGCCCGTCAGCCGCCTCTCCGCATACCTTCCAATGAGGATGCTGCTGGAGCATTTCCCGTAGCCGATCTCGAACCAGAGCGCTGTCGTCGACAATAAGAATGCGGGTTTCCACGTAAACCTCATCAGCGCCGCCACCTTTCGGCACACGCAGGTCATCAAACGTGACTATCGTAGCATCAATGAGACCTCGGGGTTGCTGCAATTAAATTGATAAGAAACTGTATGAAACGTAGGCATAGAGCGGTCCAGGTTGACGGTCAACCAAGCTCCCGTGAGATGCTTGCACGTCGCAGGAAAAAGGACTAATGTGGGCTGCACCTGTAAAAAGCAGCTCCTGCGTGCCTTCTAGCGAAGGTAATGAAGGAGACCAAGCTGAATCGCAACATTACTGTACTGTTCTGAACCGTACATTTGCAGTTTTCCAAGGAGAATGCCAAATGAAGAATGCGTGTAGAGCTATCACTGGAATTCTGGCGATTGCAGTTGTGTTTTCTACCTGCGCCATGGCGCAGGGCGGAGCCGATCTATTCAAATCCAAGTGTGCGATGTGCCATGGGCCGGATGGTAAAGGCGAAACTGCCATGGGCAAGACTCTAAAGCTGCGCGACCTCGGGTCGGCAGAAGTGCAAGGGCAGTCGGATGCCGATCTGACCAACATCATCACGAATGGGAAAGGCAAGATGCCCAAATACGACGGCAAGTTGACCGGCGATCAGATTACTGACCTGGTGAAGTACATTCGCACGCTCAAACATTGAGCGCTTGGGTTGGGGGCGCCGGGCAACCCGCTCGGCGTCCGCCTTGATATCACCCCACGAAATCCGGCGCGGTTGTATACTTTTCGGCTGTTACATCTGAGATAAAAATACCTCTGCTAACCAAAATGTTTTTGTTCTGTCCATGTACCCAAAAACCGCTTTGAAGACTCACAACCCGTGTCTATCTCTCGGAGGTTAGTCGATGCCAGACGATCAACTCCCCAATGGCAACCCAGAGAAGCAGCAATCAGAAACCACGAACGTTTCGCGGCGGGATTTTCTCAAGATTTCCGGCATCTCTGCCGCGGCTGTGCCGGTGCTGGGAACGAAAGTGGTCCATGCGGCCGGAAGTCCCGTAAAAGTTTATGGACCGGGCAAAGTTTCAGTTGAACTTACGATCAATGGCAAGACACACGCGCTTCAAGTCGAGCCGCGCGTTACATTGCTCGACGCGATTCGCGATCAACTCGAGATCACGGGAGCCAAGCGAGTCTGCGACCGTGCGGAGTGCGGCGCGTGCACGGTGATCATGGACGGGAAAGCGGTTTACGCCTGCTCAGTTTTGGCCATTGAGGCACAAAGAAAACAGATCACGACTGTGGAATCGTTGATGGAGGGAGAGAAGCTGCATCCTATCCAGCAAGCCTTTGTTGACAACGATGCTTCGCAATGCGGGTTCTGCACGCCCGGATTCGTAGTTGCTCTGAAGGCTTTCCTCGATAAACATCCCAATGCAACTCCGAGCGAAATACGTAAAGGGCTGAGCGGCAATCTGTGCCGTTGTGGGACTTACCACGGCCTTCAGATGGCAGTCGCGCTGTTGGCGCAGAAAGGAGCATGAGCAATGCCGGATTATGGATGGCCAGATGCCGGACAACGCACTCTCATTGGCAAACCGATCACGCGCGTGGACTCGCCCTGGAAAGTGTCCGGCCGCGCCAAGTACACCTATGACTATCACGGCAAAAATATGCTGTTCGGCAAAATGGTGCGATCGCCATACGCGAAAGCGAAGGTCGTCAGCATTGATACGAGTGCAGCGGAAAAATTGCCGGGAGTAAAAGCGGTTGAAATTATTCAGAAGCCGGGGACCATCGCGCAATGGGCTGGTGACGACGTCGTTGCCATTGCGGCGGTAGATGAATCGACCGCCGAGGATGCAGCTCGGCTGGTGAAAGTTCAATACCAGCCGATGACGCACCTGGTGAGCGACGCGGAACCGCCGGCAGGCGCGGCAGAAGAAGCGGGGCCGATGAGCGAGGACGAGGTTTGGGACGCCATCGACAATCAGATGCCCGATCGTCAATTCATCCAATACTTGGGAGAACATGGAATCACCTTTCATGCGACCGAGGATTTGCTAAAGGAATTTAAGGGAGATGACGCTTCAGACGCTGTGCTCGATGCGATCCGCAAAGCGCCCTATCATGAGCCGCAGCCTGGCGCGGGACACTCGTTTTATCAAAAAGCGGCTGCGCAGACTGCGGGCGATCCCGATAAGGCATTCTTGGAAGCGGAAGTGACCTCGGAAGGTGTTTATGGAATTCCGGTGATTGCGCATTGCTGCCTGGAGTCCCATGGGTCAGTTTCGGAATGGCCGGATAAGGACCACTTGTTCACCCATATTTCAACGCAAAACGTGTCCGGCATTCCCGGGCAGATGGCCGAACCGCTGGGCGTTCAAGCCGCGAACGTTCGGATTCACCAGGACAACATCGGCGGAGGATTCGGGAGCAAGTTTGCGGCCGATCGCTGGGACATCGCCGCCGCCAAGCTCTCAAAAAAAGCAGGCGGTGAGCCCGTGCGAATGATGCTCGAACGCGATAGCGAACTAGAAGTTGCCGGCGCGCGGCCCTCGGCCTATGCACGCGTCAAACTCGCGGCCGCTAAGGACGGAACCATCACCGGCTGGCAATCTCAATCATGGGGGACAGGAGGGCCGGCGGGCGGCAGCATGCCGCCGATTCCTTACGTATTCAATATTCCCAACCAGCGCAAGGAACACACTGCGATTCGCACCAATATCGGACCCGCGCGAGCCTGGCGCGCGCCTAACCATCCGCAGGCTGCGGCCATTACGATGTGCGCCGTAGACGACCTCGCGGCCAGACTCAACATGGACCCGCTGGACCTTTGGCTCAAGAACCTGGAGATCACCGGTGCGCGACGAGATAACTATCGCGAGGAACTCGGAATCGCATCCGATCTCATGGGTTGGAAGGATAAGTGGCACGGCCGCGGAAAGGACATCTTAGGCACGACCGCGCATGGCCTGGGGTTGTCGATTCATACCTGGGGTGGCCGGGGGCACGCCAGCGACTGTGATTTCACTATCCACCCGGATGGGTCCGTCGAAATCAAGATGGGTTCGCAAGATCTGGGTACAGGCACGCGAACCGTAATTCTGGCGGTCGCCGCGGAGACTCTAGGTCTTCCGATTGACGCGATCCAGCTTCATATCGGAGACACGCTGTATCCGCCGTCGGGCGGCTCGGGTGGGTCTACAACCGTTGGTGGTGTGAGTTCTTCGACGCGCCGTGGCGCCGTGGACGCTCGAGAGGCGTTGTTCGCCAAAGTTGCTCCGGTTCTGAATGCGCAGCCGGCAGATCTTGAGGCAGTAAATGGAACCGTGCGTGTGAAGGGCGATTCTACCCGTTCCCTTTCGTGGAAGCAGGCATGTTCAAAGCTGGGTGCGGTGCCCGTAACGAATCGAGGCAAGAATCCAGACAAGAACAAGCCACCGGATCTCACTAATAGCGGTGTCGGCGGCGTGCAGATGGCCGAAGTCGATATCGACACCGAAACTGGCGTCGTAAAGGTCAAGAAAATGGTTGCCGTACAGGATTGCGGGCTCATCATCGACATGAAGACCGCTGAGAGCCAGGTTTATGGCGCCTTGATCATGGGCATCAGCTACGCGCTCTATGAAGAAAAGATTTTTGACAACGCTACGGGTCGAATGCTGAATCCGAATATGGAGTTTTATCGCCTTGCGGGCATCGACGACATTCCCGAACTGGTGGTGCACATGATGACCGGTAAGGGCTACGATGAGCGGGGTGTGATCGGACTCGGTGAGCCTCCAGTCATTTCGCCCGGTGCTGCGATCTCCAATGCAGTAGCGAACGCAATCGGCGTGCGTGTTCCCTTTCTCCCGCTGACTCCGGACCGGGTTCTGAACGCGATCAACCAGAAGGCAGGTGCGTGATGAGGCCGTTTGAATACACCAGTCCGGCGACGAAAGAGCAAGCCGTCGGGCTTCTGGCCACTAACTGGGGCCAAGCCGAGATCCTGGCGGGCGGAACGGATCTGTTATCGCTGATGAAGGATGACGTGGTTCATCCCAAACGGCTCGTCAACATAAAGAACATTAGCGATATGGTGGGCCTTAAAACCGAAGGCGGTGGGATTCGTATTGGGGCGTTGACTACTCTGGGCGATCTCGCAGACAACCCCGACGTGAAAAAAAACTATCCCGCACTGGCCGACGCTTTGAATGAAGCCGCCAGCCCGCAAATTCGGAATATGGCAACCATCGGCGGAAACTTGTGCCAACGGCCTCGCTGCTGGTATTTCCGTGGCGGCTTCGGCTTGCTGCCAAAGAATGCGTCCGGCAAAGACCTCGTCAGCGATGGCGAGAATCGGTACCACGCGGTTCTGGGAAATGACGGCCCCGCGAAGTTCGTGAGCCCTTCCACGGTTGCGCCTGCGCTGATCGCCTATGGTGCTTCGATTCGGATCGTCGGACCCAAGGGAACTCGAGAGATCCCGCTGGAGAAGTTTTACCTCATTCCAAAAAGTGACGCGGAGCGGGAGCACGATCTACGCCCAAATGAGATCGTCAGCGAGATCCTCCTCCCGCGTCCGATGGCGGCATGCGCGCACTACGAGATCCGGCAGAAAGCTGCGTTTGATTGGCCGGTAGCTTTAGCAGCGGTTTCGCTGGTCAAAAACGGAAACTCTGCCGCGCACGTGCGAGTTGTCCTCGGATGTGTCGCACCTGTGCCATGGGTTTCTACCGAAGCCGCACAGGTTTTAGAGGGAAAAGAGATTTCCGAGGATGTGGCCAAAGCGGCGGCGGATGCAGCCCTTCGCGACGCCAAGCCACTCAGCCACAATGCTTACAAAGTCCAACTCGCCAAGGTCGCGGTGAAACGCGCCATTCTCAAAGCCGCGGAAGGTGCAGCATGATCTCAGAAACTGACCGCTTCAATATCAGCCATCCGAATCTGTGTTCCGCACTCCGTTGGAAAGGACAGTTCATCCAGGCAGAGCCTGATCCTACTGTGCCCAGCATGAGTGATCGAAGCTTCTGGTGTATTCACACCCAGACCTGCATTGGCCCGGATGGCAAGATCGCTGAACCGGGGAATTGTTCTTCATTGCGCCGGAAGTGCCACGGCACAGGAAATTGCGGCGATTAGGATCAGAGTCCGTTCAGAGGACCGCATGCAGCCATCAAGTGGCTCCGTAACAACATTTAACATCCTGTAGACATTTCTGTGACAAACACCGTGCCTCCGGCGCTTATTTTCAATTGTCCTGCTGTGTGTAGATTGCGATCTTGTTTGATCGATCTGTAAACGCGCACAAGGAGACTCATAGTCCCTTTTACGTCTGCATATTCAGGACTTTGCTTTGGACGCATAGGGAGCATCGGCGCCTACCCGTGTACGCCGACTTTGTGTCCTGGCATGGCGGCGTCACTCTGTGCCGAGCTTTGCCTTCCGGTCTCGCTCAGAGTGACGCCGAGGTTTCCATGGCTCGCTTTATCCGTTCATAGGTAAGGTCGAGAGTTTCCGGCAGGATTCGCGTTTCTCCAACCACAGAAACGAAGTTTGCGTCCGCTACCCAGCGCGGCAGAGCGTGCATGTGAATGTGTCCGGCGACTCCCGCCCCTGCCGCTTTGCCGATGTTCATGCCCAAATTCACGCCATCTGGAGTGTAGAGCTGTCGTAGAACCCTCTCCATTCTTTGCGCGAGCTCGATCATCTCATGAGCTGCCGGGGAAGGTAGTTTCTGCAGCTCATCAAGATGAGCAAAAGGGACAATCATCACGTGGCCGGGAGTATAGGGATATGTATTCAAAACCACGTAGCAATGCTGTGCTCGATGCACGATGCGCGCCTCGGCATCATTACCGAGTTTTGGTAAATCGCAAAAGATGCAGCCTGAAATTTTCCCAGCCGTAGTGACGTAGGCATAGCGCCACGGCGTCCACAGGTAGTCCATCGCACGGCAGAGTAGCAGATACAGGCAGCCATACGAAACTTTTCAGGAAGTAAAAGCACAAACCACGCGAGTCGATGTGGCTGACCAACAGCGATGAAATGCGTTGCACCAAACCCTGAAAATGTGCTCTCGCCGAATTCACTAAACTTTTATATTCCGTCGTCTTATGGCGTTTGACCTATTCGGAAGCGATTGCTATAGTCGAAGAGTTCCCTTTTGGACGCGGGTTCGCTGTTTAGAAACGTCCGACCGCTGGGATTGTCCGGTCCACTCGCCAGGGTGGGCTCAACACAACCAAAGACTCACGCCAGCTGTCCGCTAAGTAGCTCCCGCATCCGTCGCACCGCTGGTGCGAATACAGCAGA
Source organism: Acidobacteriaceae bacterium (assembly GCA_019237515.1). The sequence continues at coordinate 2,544 of JAFAGX010000581.1, read as the reverse complement.
GAGGCCACAATCTTGTTCGAAGATAACACTGCCCCCGTCCTCGATTCAGCAACTACAACCATGACCGAACAGAGTCCTGGTAGCCCGGATTCGCCTACAGAACACCGCTCTGCACACCGGTCGGAGGAAAAATCAGCCAGCGGTTCAGGCAGCGATGATTTCGCCTCCGCACTCGAAAGCTTCACGACGGAGACGGAAGAAGCAGAAGGCGAAGAGCGAATCATCAAAGGCACGGTGCTGAAACTCACTCCCACGCACGTGGTCGTCGATATCGGCGCGAAATCCGAGGGAATGCTACCGATCAGTGAAGCGTTGGATCATGATGGGAAGCCAAGGTTTCAATCGGGCGATCAGATCGACGTAATCCGGGAAAAGGGAGAAGCCGAAGAAGGATACATCAATCTTTCCCATCAGAAGGCACAAAGGATTCGCGCCTGGGATGAGATCGAGAAAGCTTATAACGAGAAGAAACCGATTCCGGCCACGGTAGTGGAGCGCATCAAGGGCGGCTTGACTGTCGATATTATGGGCGCTCGCGCATTCTTGCCTGGATCCCAGGCCGATGTTCGTCCCACACGGAACCTGGACGCTGTAAAAGGCCAGGTATTCGAGGTTGCAGTTATCAAGCTGAATAAGAAGCGTGGCAACATCGTTGTTTCACGCAAGCAGGTTCTGGAAGAAGAACAAAGTGAGAAGAGAAGCAAAACTCTGGAGCATCTGGAGGAAGGCGCGGTTCTGACAGGGGTTGTAAAGAACCTGACAGACTACGGAGCATTTGTCGACTTGGGCGGAATTGATGGACTTTTGCACATCACGGACATGTCGTGGGGACGACTCACGCATCCGCGTGACCTGGTCAACGTAGGCGATCAGATCCAGGTTAAAGTTCTGAAGTTCGATAAGGACAAGCAGCGGGTCTCGCTGGGTTTCAAGCAACTCACTCCCGATCCCTGGCTGGATGCCGAGCATCGCTATCCTGTCGGCGCTCACGTGCAGGGACGGGTCATCAGCGTTACAGATTATGGTGCATTTGTAGAGTTGGAGCAGGGCATTGAAGGCCTCGTACATGTGAGCGAGATGACCTGGTCAAAACGCATGAAGCACCCTTCCAAACTGGTGAGTGTTGGCGATCAGGTGGAATGTGTCGTGCTGAATGTCAATCCGCAGGAACGGCGGATTTCCTTGGGCATGCGGCAACTCGCGGCTAACCCGTGGGATTCGCTTCATGACAAGTATCCGGTCGGTGCAACGGTGGAGGGGCGAGTGCGAAACCTCACCGATTTTGGTGCATTCATCGAAATCGAGGACGGAATCGACGGTCTGGTCCACGTCAGTAATCTCAGTTGGACGAAGCGAGTAAAGCATCCGTCCGAGGTCCTCAAAAAGGGAGACCGCGTAAAGGCCGTGGTGCTGGCGATCGAACCGGACAAGCGGCGGCTCTCACTGGGAGTGAAGCAGCTTCAACCAGATGTCTGGGAATCGTTCTTCGCGCAGCACCACGTCGGCGAGGTGCTAAAAGGAAAAGTGCTGCGAGTGGCAGGATTCGGAGCGTTTGTTGAAATCGCAGACGGGGTTGAAGGCCTCTGTCACAACTCCGAAGCCGTAGATGCCAATGGGCAACCCCTGAGACTGGAACCTGGCCAGGAGCTCGATTTCAAAATTATCAAGATGAACCCCGAAGAAAAGAAGGTCGGGCTCAGTGTCAAAGCGGTCGGCGAGGAAGCATCGCGTTCAGAGGTCGAAGCTTACAAGCATCCCGCCTCGAGCACTGGCGGTTCCACCATAGGTGACCTGATCACTTGGAAGCGTGCAGGTAACGAGAACGGCTGAGGGGCTTCCTTCAGTAAGCTGCTCATCGTGGGTTCGATGTCCTAACCAATTTGATACTGAATGTTCTACGTCTGATGCGGCTGGCCTTTTGGCGCGCGTTTCAGCATGACGCGTTTGCAGTCGCGAAGGCATCCGCCTATTCATCCATTCTTACGTTCTTCCCAGCCCTGCTCGTGGTGGGATCTGTTCTGGCGACCTCGCGCCGCACCACGGTTTATCTGCAGGAGATTTCTTATGCGGTCGGCCGGATCCTCCCGGCGGCCAGCAGCACAGCACTAGCCTATCTGAGGGGAAGTTCACTGCAGCGGCCTATCAGTGTCCTGGTCAGCGCTTCTCTGATCACGTTGTGGACGGGATCGGGCGTGATGATCTCGTGGATGGAGGGCTTCCGCAACGCTTATCAGCTTCCCAAAATTTGGGGATTGTTCAAAGAACGAATGATCGCCTTCGGGCTGGTCATTCTCGCTGGCATTCCACTGACGTTTGCCACCGTACTTGTCGCATTCGGCAGCGGGATCGAAACGCGCATCTTGTTTGGAATGGGGCGCGAATTTGGACCAGTAATTCTGTTGCTCTGGATGGGAATACGGTGGCTGATAGCTACCTTGACCAGCATTGCTGTCATCGCACTCATTTATCACAACGGGGTCCCACGCACGCAGCCATGGCACAGCGTATTGCCAGGAGCGACCATGGCAACTGTGCTCTGGTTTG
>JAFAGX010000565.1 GCA_019237515.1 Acidobacteriaceae bacterium | reverse complement strand
CCTCACAACCATCAGCAACAATGCCGGCGTGGACGGGCAAGGCATGGGGCTGTTGCTCTCTGCAGGGCAGATTCGGCATCACATTGGAACCTACGTCGGCGAAAATAAGCTCCTGGAGCAAATGGTCTTGCAGGGCAGAATCCAACTGGATCTGGTACCGCAAGGAACTTTTTCCGAACGCATCCGTGCCGGAGGAGCGGGTATACCGGCTTTTTTTACGCCGACTGGGGTTGGAACCGTCGTGGCCGAGAACAAAGAAACCCGCGAATTCGACGGACGAATGTACGTTATGGAACATGCGCTCAAAGCTGACTTCGCCCTGGTAAAAGCCTGGAAGGGCGACAAATGGGGTAACCTCGTCTATCGCAAGACCGCGCGCAATTTCAATCCCATGATGGCAACCGCTGCGAAGATTACCATCGCCGAAGTTGAGCATCTTGTGGAGGTGGGTGAGTTGCAACCCGATACGATCCATACCCCGAGTGTTTTTGTGAAGCGCATCTTTCAGGGTGAGCTATATGAAAGGCGAATTGAAAAGAGAACAGTACGGAAGGCTTCCTAAGCGAGAAAGCGACGCGTCCGCATGACTGTAGCTAAAGCCGCGAAAGACGTAGAGAAACGCGAGCGCATCATCAAGCGCATCGCGCGCGAGTTGCGTGATGGCTTCTATGTGAACCTGGGGATCGGGATGCCAACCCTTGTCGCAAACTACGTTCCTCCAGGGATGGACGTGATTCTGCAAAGTGAAAATGGAATGCTGGGCATTGGCCCGTATCCGGTGGAAGGAGCAGAAGACGCCGATCTGATCAATGCCGGTAAAGAAACCATAACGGAGATCAAAGGAACCGCATATTTCTCCAGCGCCGATTCTTTTGCCATGATCCGCGGCGGCCACATCGACCTCAGTGTGCTCGGGGCTATGGAAGTGGACGAAGAAGGGAGCCTCGCCAACTGGATGATTCCGGGAAAAATGGTGAAGGGCATGGGCGGCGCCATGGATCTCGTTGCCGGCGCCCGGCGGGTCATCATTGCCATGGAACATACAACCCGGGAAGGTCAGCCCAAGATTCTGAAAAAGTGCACTCTGCCGCTGACCGGTGTCCACGTTGTCGACACCATCGTGACAGAGCTGGCAGTCATCAATGTGAGTCCGTCCGGTTTGATCCTCGAGGAAATTGCACCGGGTTTGACATCGAATGACGTGCAGGCTGCAACTGAGGCTTCCCTGATTCTCAGCCCCGATCTGCGGACGATGGAAAGCTGAGCCGTTTGCCAACTTCCGCAAATCTCAAACTAAAACGCCACCAAGAACCTGACATGGTACTCGTCCCCTCGGGATGGTTCTGGATGGGATCCGAAGCTGGCCAGGACAACGAACGCCCGGTACACCGGGTGTGGGTGGATGAGTTTTGTCTTGCCAGTTGCCAAGTGACGAACCGGGAGTACTCTTCCTTTGTCGAAGCAAATGGTATTGACGCTCCGCCGCTCTGCCGCAATCCGAATTTCTCCCATCCCGATCAGCCGCTGGTAGCCGTTTCGTGGTTTGACGCGGTTCACTACTGCCAATGGATGAGTCAACAGACGGGGCACAAATATCGTCTACCGACAGAAGCTGAATGGGAAAGGGCGGCACGAGGTGGAAGGGAATATAACCTCTATCCATGGGGTGACGAACCACCGCAGTCGCGGCCACGCTACAACGAACGCTGGACCACCGGACCAGAGCGGGTTGCGCAGTATCCACCTAATTCTTTTGGTCTCTTTGATATTTGTGAGAACGTGCACGAATGGTGCAGCGACTGGTATGAGGCCGACTACTACGCGAATGCACCAGAGATGAATCCACCGGGTCCGGAAAACGGCGAACGCCGCACCTCACGTGGCGGCTCCTGGCGGCATCATGTGAAGATTGCAAGATGTGCTGCACGGTCCAGCCTGCCGCCGCAATTCAGGTATGCAGATTATGGATTCCGCGTCGCGAGCGACTGCAGGAAGCCCTAGTGCCGGGTGGTAATGATGGTAAGGATTTCCCGGAGGCCTTCGCGGATTTGTTTCAGATCTGAAACGGGGCGCTCCGGAAATGGTAACGGGCTCTGTTTTTTCTCACCTTTATTTTCTGCCCGTAACTGCTGGCGCGCTCCCGCAATGGTAAAACCTTCCTCATAGAGCAGCTTCTTGATGTGAAGCACACTCTCCACATCCTTGTGTCGATACATGCGCTGCCCGGTGCTGCTCTTTACCGGCTTGAGCTGGGAAAATTCCGTTTCCCAGAACCGAAGTACGTAGGCGGGCAAGCGGCACAACTCGGCTACTTCCCCTATTCGGAAATAAAGCTTCTCCGGAATGACCACGTCGGCGGTGGTCCCCAGCTTCGAGGTAGGTTTCATCCGAGGGCTAATTCGAGCTCCGGAGCCAGTTGCCATACGCTCCAAACAACTCCCTGCTGCGTTTCTAGCACGAGCGAGATTCGAGAGCAACCCCGGAAGGCCACAAAATCGGCCAAAAGAGCAAAAAAGGCAAATGGCTGTCCCAGACCACGCGATCCGCAGTTGACTTCGTATGAGCGACGGTTTGGTCAGGTCAAAGGGATTAAAGCTTTTTAATTTGCTGCCGATACCTAAATTGCAGGGAATAGTAGACGAGGGGGCTGTGATGAGAATTGACTTAAATTCCGGAGTGCAGCAAGCCCGTGACTTAGCGGAGACCACCAACTCGATTCGGCTCTCGACCGACGCCCCTAAAGCTGCGAATAGCGGCGACGTTACCACCTTCTCGTCGGATTACGGGCGCGCGGAAACGCTGTCCGCGATTGCTACTCAGCAGCCTGAAATCAGGCAGAACCGGGTTGCTGCCCTTTCCGCGGCCATTCACGACGGGACCTATTCGGTAAGCCCCGAGCAGACGGCGGAGGCTCTTCTCGCCTACATGACTGTTAGTAAAGGTTAAGAACATTCAAGGATAAGCATGAGTGAGATCGGAGCTGAACGCGTGGAAGCGCCGATACGTTTGCCGGTATTAGGAGATGAACGGCGACGGGACGCGCCTCCAGCGCCGCGGCGCAAAGCAACCGCCCAGTCCAGCGATATCGGTGCTGCCGAAAACTCCGGAACCCGGCAGCACCAGATTGACAGCTTGGCGTGAATCCCGTCATGAACACGGATGGCATCACTGAGCTATTGGAACAACGGATTAACTTGTTACGCCTACTCGCCAGCTCTCTGGAGCACGCTCAAATTGGCCTGCAGCGTCCGAATTGCGCCGAAATTCAACTTCAAACCAAAACTCAGCAGAATCTCTGCCAGCAACTGCGGCAGGTTGCGTGCGAATTCTCACCAGATCAGATCGCCCGGATTTCCGGCTGCGGCGATCCTGTGAGCCAAACGACTCTTGCCAATGCACGCCAGAGTGCGTTGGCAGCCGAATTACGGAGCCTGGAGAAACAAGTAGCTGAGTTAAATCGCAGGTATGGTGCACTGTTGCGGCGGGCACAACGGACTATCAATATATTCTGCCGAGTCTTAAACAACTCGGGGCTTACTTACGTTGCCATGCGACCCAAGCCGGAATCTGCGGTAGAGCATTCGGGGGGATGAGCATGTCTAGTCTATTAGGGATCATGTCGATTGCCACGGGTGCGATGGGAGCCGAGGAAGGTGCCCTGGATGCGACCACCAATAATGTGGCCAACGCCAATACTCCCGGATATTCCAGGCAACAACCCGTTCTCGCGGAAAACGATCCGGTCGCCATCGGCTCTATTACTTATGGGACCGGGGTATCGCTGGAAAAGTTGCAAAGCCTGCGAGACTCGATTTTGCAGCTGCGCATACAAGAGGAGACCCAACAGCAAGGCCAACTCACTGCATTTTCCACGGCGATGCAGCAGGCGCAAGTACAGTTCACTTCAAGCAACAGCGACATTGGTACGCAAATCTCAAATTTCTTCAACAGCTTGAATCAGCTCTCGACGGATCCAACCAATTTGTCATTGCGCCAGGGGGTACTGACAGCCGCGCACAACATGGCAACCGCATTCAATAATGCTTCCAATAATCTCAATCAGCAGCGCTCGAGTCTCGACTTACAGGTGTGCCAGGATGTCAGCCAGATCAACGTTCTCACGGGGCAAATCGCCAGTTTGAATACCCAGATCAGCCAGCTACAAGGCGTCAATCAGGACGCGAGCGCCTTGGTTGACCAGCGCGATGTTCTCATCGGACAACTATCGAACCTGGTCGACGTCTCCGAAATCCAAAGCGACAACGGCCTGACTCTGACCACGGCAAACGGCACTGCGCTGGTGGTTGGCGGACAGAGCTTTGCCTTGACTACACAGAGCAACAACTCCGGCATGCAGGATGTATATGCGCAGGGCATTGATATCACTTCGAAGTTGAGTTCCGGCGAATTGGCCGGAGTGATTCAGGTGCGTGACCAGACGCTACCGAACTTGCTCTCGAATTTGGACACTCTCGCGGCTGGTTTGGCCAACAACATTAACAGCGCCAATGCACAGGGCTACACATTGCTTCCGAATGGAAACAGTACGTTGCAAGCAGGCGGCAACATCTTCAATACACCACCCCCGTCAGGCGTCGGCGCGGCCTCGAGCATGGCGGTCGCAATCTCCGACCCGTCTCTGATAGCCGCCAGCTCCGACAGTACTGCTTCAGGCAGCAATGGCAATCTTGCAAATCTTTCAGCGGTGCAAAACAAATCGATTGCGAACGGACAGAACCCGACCGACTACTACTCCAATATCGTTTACGAAGTTGGCAACGATGTCTCAAACGCTTCCGCTGAACTCGATTCTTCGAAATTGATCCTGAATCAGTTGCAAGACCAGCGTGGGAGCATTTCCGGAGTTTCTCTGAATGAGGAAGCGGCCAACATGGTGCAGTACCAAAACGCTTTTGATGCCGCAGCCCAGGTGGTCACCACGATTAATAATCTCCTGTTTACTGTGATCAATATGAATACGTTGACCGTATGAGCAGCATAAGAGTGAATCCGTATCCGATGCCCGATCTATTGGCTGCGCTGGGAAATTTACAGCAGCAGCAAAACACCGCTACTCTGGAAATGGGTAGTGGCACGACCGTCAACAAGCCTTCTGATAATCCAGCTGCCGCCGCGCAAATGGTGGAAATCGAGAATGCCAGCAGCCAGAACGACTCTTACCAGCAAAGTATTGGCAGCATCAACGGCCAGCTTTCGACGGCAGATTCGACATTAAGTTCCGTCGTTACCGTGCTTCAGCGCGCCATCAGTTTAGGGGTAGAGGGCGCGAACGGAACGTTATCTGATTCCGACAGGGCTGCCATTTCGGCCGAACTCAGCGGAATCCAGAAGCAATTGATAGGTCTCGCGAACACTACCTACCAAGGCCAGTACCTTTTCGCCGGCACTGCAGAAGTCGAACCTTATGTCGCGGACCCTAATTCAACCTCCGGCGTTAGCTACCATGGGAACATGGGTACAAACCTTGTAAGCATCGGTAGCGGCTACCAAGTTCAGGTAAATCTACCCGGATCTCAGATATTCAATGCCCCGGGAGCAGATGTGTTTCAGTCCATCAACGACCTGATCACCGCGTTGGACAACAACAACGGCGCTGGTGATGCGGTTGCCGAAGTCACGAATGCCTACAACTGTGTCACGCAGCAGCGCGTGTTCTACGGAAACGCTATGAATCAGGCGCAGAGCCAGCAGGCTTTCCTCAGCAGTGAAAAAATCAATCTAAGTCAGCAGGAGAATACTGTCGCTGGAGCTGACATGGCTGCGGTTGCCAGCCAATTAGCGAGCGACGAGACCGCTATCAACGCTACCCTCGACGCAATTGGTAAGATGCCCAAGAACAGCCTTTTTGACTATCTGAAGTAATTGCAACGGAACAGCAGGGTGGTCTTCTAGCGGATTCCGAGGCTAGCGGCGATCCAAACCGCCGTCCTCTCCATATGATCCAGGTCGGCTTGCAGACGAGCTTTACGCGCTTCGAGACCTACACGAAACGCGGGCAGCATCTTCGCCAATTGCTGAAGCACTTTGCCGTGATCAGCGATGGCCTCAGTTATTTGCGGACTTGATTCCGAGTGCAGGGACAGCTCTTCGACGCATCTTGCAGCGCGGGATAATCCGGCGCGCAGGGAGTGGAACTCTCGTGCTGTGTGGGAACCGGTAAGCGCAGGCGAAGATTGCCAGCGCTTTAAAATCGCGCTTAAGTACTCATTGGCTGACCTGAGGTCCTCGACTTTGCACTTCAACGTTAGCCCTTCCAATCGGCGTGCCTATTCTGCTCATCCTGCGTTGATGTCTCCGGCACAACTGAATTGGTTGGCGGTGCCGCTGGCGCACCTTCTTTCCGTTCGACCACTGACCAAACATTACGCAAGCCCAACCACAGATCAATTAGTTCAACAATAACTTCCTTGGAGACGCGCGCTTGAGCTTCCAACAACTTTTGCCGGTTGACTTCATAAAAGCGTTCCAGGTTCCGGGCAACTTCGCCTCCCGCTTCGTGATTCAATTTGTTCTGCAGGTGGCCGACAATCAAAATGGCGTGATTGATCGCACGGGTGCGTTCTTCAATTCGATGTTCATCGATTGCCCGAACGGCTCGCCGCAAGTCCTCCACAACTTGCTCATACAACAGAATCACCAGCTGTACGGGGCTGGCGCCGCGGACGGCAGCTTCGCGATAAAAGCTACGAGCGTCACTCATGATGTTGAACTCGATGAGCTCGAGCTCGAACTCGTAATGGAGCCCTGACTGGGTGAAGTATTCGAAGAGGTCGGCAGGATGTTGCCTAACTGCGCCGTGATTTCCGCCAGCAGGTACGGGTACTCCTCCAAGGTCGCGTTTACCTGGCTGAATTCGTTAATGAGTTGCTGCTTCTGAGTCGCCAATCGACCTTGCAGGTTGCTAATGTCATCCCCTAAATTCGTCTGCTCCGTATTGTTTTGCGCCAGATCCAGGTTGAGAATGCCCTGACTTGGATCGGTCAGACTGGTCAGGTCTTTATGAAAATTGTTCGCAAAACCGGTGTTGGCTGTGTTCTGGAAAAAAGCCTGAACTGCGCCGGGGTCGCTGCTGAGCAGATCGTTCAAGGTTCTGCCGTCGGGCGCAGTCCCTAAGGTTAACGTCCCATCGTCATTTGTCGTGATGCCCAATGAGACCAGGTTCACAAGGTTGTTGCTGCCGGGGGGTGAAAAGGATATATCGTTCAGAAGACTGGATTGCAATTGCCGCAGTGAGCTGTCAGATCCCAGTGGGCCTTCAGTATTCGTCGTGGTATTCACGGTGAATTGCTGATTGATGGCAGTGATCAAGGCGTTGTAGGCGGTAATAAAAGTGTTGACTGCATTGGTGGCCTGCGTTGTATCCGGACTGACCGCCAGCTGCAAGGGAACATCCGGCTCCGCGCTCACCAGGTTCAGAGTAACTCCCGGGATCGCACCGTTGACTGTGTTTGTCGTACTGGAAAAAGGAATTTCGTCCACCGTCAAATTCGCATTTGTCCCCCCGACGGGCACTTCAAATTTCAGGTTCATCGCGGGGTTGTTAGTCGCAGTGAGATTGGTGTTATTTGCATTGAAAGCCAATGCTCCTGCTGGTCCTTTGGCCTGGCTCGTGATCACCAAGTGATACCCGCCGGAATCTTGAACTACCGTTGCGGTTACTCCCCAGTTGTTCTGCGTATTTTGACTGTTGATATAACCGGCGAGTGCTGCCAGGGTGTCATTGTTTCCGGCGCTGATCGGAATATCTCGGATCGTGCCACCCGCGCCACTAACCTGCAATTGGATATCGCCTGTACCTTGACCATCCGGCAAGATAGAAACCGTTTCGGGATCGC
>JAFAGX010000513.1 GCA_019237515.1 Acidobacteriaceae bacterium | reverse complement strand
AGCTTTGCGGCCGAGCTTTGAGGTGTTACTGGACGCTGTCCGTCGGTTCCAGAATAGCGCGCTGAACCTACTTGTCAAGTAGCTCGGGGCTGCGCCGAGTAACCTCGGAGGGCAAGGGACTCGAACCCTAGCGGCTGGTAGGCCACTCGACTGGTTGACGGACAGCGTCCAGTACCCACTGGCAATACCCTCCAAACGTTGTCCGCAAAAGAGATTGTAGGTCACAGGTTTCGTAGATACTCATCGAAAACTGCGAAAATGTGAGCGTTTCCCAAAGCGGTACGGCCCGCCATGTAACTTTCGCGGCTTTTTATAGGACAGAGTCGCGCCGTCTTAGAAGACGTTCCGGAACGCCCAGAATAGGAAGCCGGCCAGCACAATGGACGCAGGCAGCGTCAGAACCCAGGCCATCACCAGATTTCGCACGGTCCCCCATTGCAAACCAGAGTGATTGGCAGCCATAGTGCCTGCAATGCCGGAGGAAAGCACGTGCGTCGTGCTCACAGGAAGCCCGAACCAATCCGCGGCTCCGATCGTCGCCATGGCGGTAATTTCGGCGGCTGCACCTTGACCGTAGGTGAGGTGATCTTTGCCGATCTTTTCGCCGACCGTGATGACAATTCGTTTCCAGCCCACCATCGTTCCGAGGCCGAGCGCCATCGCTACGGCAACTTTTACCCAACCGGGAATGAATTTCGTCGCATTGTCGACGTGCTTTTTGTAGTTAGCTAAGACTTGCCAGTCGCTCGCGGCGATGGCTGGCTGATGTGTTTTCTGCATCAGCCGTAGCGCCTCGCTGACAAGATAAAGATCGTTTCGGAAGTTGCGTACCCGGTCGTTCGGGACTTTGGCCAACTCTCCGAACAAAGCCGTCTCATTTCCGATGTCGCTGACCAACTGCCGCAGCGCGAGCATGGTATTCGCCGTGAATTCCTTGGTGCGGACGTAAGCCGTGACATCTTCGCGGGCATCGCTGATGACAGCGTTCGGGCTCACATACTTGTCGAGTATGTTCGCGGCCTGCTGCGATACCGCGATAAAGTCTTGCGACTGCTTGGCAGTAATCGCGTGGTTCAATGCGTACGCGGTGGGTACAGTTCCGATCAGGATGAGCATAATTAAGCCCATCCCTTTTTGCCCGTCGTTGGAACCGTGAGCGAAGCTCACGCCGGTGCAGGTAAGAAGCAGGAGGGCGCGGATCCAGAATGGCGGTGGTTCCGTTCCTTCCGGAGCCTCATAGAGCTTGCGATTCTTGACGATAATTTTCATTACTCCCAACAACATTGCTGCGACTGCAAATCCCACCAAGGGCGAGATCAGGAGGGATTTGCCGATATTCAGCGCCTGTCCCCAATCAACGCCGCTGGTGCCGGTTTTCGCGGCCATGAGTTGGTTGGCGATGCCGACACCGATGATCGAACCGATCAGCGTGTGCGAACTCGAGGCAGGCAAGCCGAAATACCAGGTGCTGAGGTTCCAAATAATGGCGGCGACCAATAAGGCAAAGACCATCGCGAAGCCGGCCTTGCTGCCGACTTGCAGGATGAGTTCGACTGGCAGCAGCGAGATGATGCCGAAGGCTACGAGGCCGGTAGAGGTTACCACACCGAGAAAGTTCCAGAATCCGGACCATACCACCGCGATGTGCGGCTCCAGGGAATGCGTGTAAATTACGGTGGCCACAGCGTTTGCGGTGTCGTGGAAGCCGTTGACGAACTCGAAACCTAAGGCCACAAGCAGCGCCAAGGCGAGCAGCAGGAACGGAAGGAGCGAGGTGCTATGAACGCGCGAAAGGTCACTGATCAGACTCGACCCTGCGTAGACCACCCCAATAATCAGGACAACCCCGAAAATGAGTACGCCGAGTTTGCCGGGACTTTTCTTGAGTTTGGCGTCAAGTGCCGAAACGGCTACTGGCCTCGGGGCTGGTGTGGGGGGAAACGCAGGCGCTGCGCTCATTAGGTTCTCCTGTGAGGGAATGGTGGAACCAGAATCGGAAGGGAAGTCTAGTGATAGATTGTTACACCAGTGTTAAAGCACGGTTAAAAGGAATGATGGCCCGGTTGACCCTTCGCGCAGGGACGGGGGATAAAAGCGAGAGGTGGCGATAATCGTTGGGACCAGGGAGCGTCAACACAACAACCAACAGTTGTCTAATCAAAAAGCGTCCCAACCTCGCGGTCAGGACGCCCGGCAGCCCTCCCCCAGAACTGCCAAACCACGATTCCATGCTACGATTCGGCGCTGCCCGCGTAAACGTCACATTGGTAATGTAGGCAGCGATAGGTAATGTGCGAAATTGTCGGAAGTAACGAATCATCACCCCCGAAAAAATGTTGCTCCTCTACACGAAGCACAGCATCCAAAACTACTGTTGACGGCGGAGCGGTCACGCCCATAGAATTCGCGAAATGATTTGGGACAGCCAATATCGCCAAAATGCATGCGATTGTACTTGTTGTTGTTGTGCTCGCGTGTTTTCTGGCTCATGGAGGCTGCTGACCTAATCTTTTAATAAATTTCAGCAATCGTACCCATCGCCAGAGGAAAGCTGGCGATGGGTTTTTATTTTTATGGCCGAAACCAAAGCACAACGCGTAGAGCGCTTGAAGCGCGAAAAGAATCCCTGGGAAGCTTTCGAGGAGATTCGCCGCTTCGCCCGCGAGGGATTCGATTCCATCCCACCGGAATGGATTGGAACTTATTTCCGCTGGTGGGGTGTGTACACGCAAGGCGACGGCGCTGGCGTGCTTGGAGGACAGAACGGTGAAGGGCGGGCGTTGCCGTACTTCATGGTTCGGGTTCGCATACCGAACGGGCTGTTGCGATCCGAGCAGCTGCGAACGGTTGCTCATGTTACGAAGCACTACGCGCGCGGGATCGCCGATATCACGGTGAGGCAGAACATACAGCTCCATTGGATCAGCATCGAAAATCTTCCCGAGGTCTTAGACGCCCTCGGCCGTGTTGGCCTTAACACCATGGGCGCATGCGGTGACGTGACGCGCAATGTGATTGGCTGCCCGCTGGCCGGGGTTGATGCACATGAGATCT
>JAFAGX010000366.1 GCA_019237515.1 Acidobacteriaceae bacterium | reverse complement strand
GCTGGTATCGCGGTCTCCGGCAATGGAGAAGGCTTGCAGGTGCGTCGCGCCGAAGGCAAACTACGTAACCTTGAAGAAGCAATTCGCCTCAAGCCGCTGGATGGGACCTACGGCATCGGTCACACTCGGTGGGCAACCCATGGTCGTCCTACGGAAGAGAACGCCCATCCCCATCGCGATTGCAGCGGGCGCATTGTCGTGGTGCACAATGGCATCATCGAAAATTACGTCGTGCTCAAACGCAAGCTGATCGAAGAAGGGCACAAGTTCACCACTGAAACCGATACCGAGATCATCGCCCACCTCGTAGAAGATTATTTTCTTAAAACCAACAATGGCCGCCCTTCCTTGGAAGAGGCAGTCCGCAAAACCGTTCGCCAATTGACTGGGGTTTTTGCCCTCGCGGTAATGGCGGTTGACGAGCCCAACAAGATCGTGGCCGCTCGCAATGGACCCCCTGCGGTTATCGGCCTTGGCAAGGACGAATATTTCGTAGCTTCTGATGTGCCGGCGATCCTCTACCACACTCGAGATTTGTTTTTCCTCGGTGATGGGGACCTCGCCGTCATCACTCCGCAAGGCGTTCAGCTCACTGATTTCAATGGCAACCCGGTTGTACGCCAGGTTCAGCATGTCACCTGGGACCCGATCATGGCGGAAAAGGGTGGGTTCAAGCACTTCATGCTGAAAGAAATCTACGAGCAGCCGCGTGCGGTTCGCGATACCACGCTCGGCCGCATTTCGCAGGAAACCGGCCATATTTTCCTGGATGAAATGGGAATCAGCGAAGCAGAATTCAAAACCGCCAAAAAGGTCAACATCGCCGCTTGCGGAACCAGTTGGCATGCGGCGCAAGCTGGCAAGTTCATGATTGAGCGCCTGGCACGGATTCCAGTGGAAGTCGACTATGCAAGCGAATGGCGTTACCGCGATCCCATTATTCCCCCCGATACTCTAACCATGCTGATTTCCCAATCGGGGGAAACTGCGGATACGATCGCGGCGCAGCGCGAAGCGAAAACCAAGGGATCAAAGACCATCGCGATCTGCAACGTGGTCGGATCGATGATCACGCGCGAGGCTGCAGGCACGATTTATACGCATGCTGGCCCTGAGATCGGTGTGGCTTCCACCAAGGCGTTTACCGGCCAGCTCACTGCGCTGTATTTATTCGCGATGTACCTGGCGCAAGTCCGCGGAACCATCAGCACTGAATGCGCCCGCGCTGCGGTTGAGGAGCTTACTCGTATCCCCGGCAAGCTGGAACATCTCTTGACCCGCGATGAAGAAACCGAAGCACTGGCCAAGGAGTACATGCGCGCTCAGGATTTCCTGTTTCTTGGACGCGGCATTCATTATCCGATCGCTCTGGAAGGTGCCCTGAAATTGAAGGAAATCTCGTACATCCACGCCGAAGGCTATCCAGCAGGCGAGATGAAGCATGGGCCCAATGCGCTGATCGATGAAGATCTGCCGGTTGTAATTATTGCCACGCGCGACGAAAACGATGAGCTCTCAAAACTACGCTACGAAAAAACCATTTCGAACTTGAAGGAAGTAAAAGCCCGCTCCGGGAAGGTAATCGCGCTAGCCACCGAAGGCGACAACGACATCAAAGAATCCGCTGACCACATACTCTACGTTCCCCCAGCTCCCGATGAGCTGTCGCCAATCCTTGAAATCGTTCCGTTGCAGTTGCTGGCGTATCACATCGCAGTCCGCCGCGGTTGCGACGTGGACCAGCCCAGAAACCTGGCGAAGTCTGTGACCGTAGAATAGAGGTTCTCAGGCTTTGAGTTTGAGCTTGGATTTATTTTCTTCCAGGAATTCACGGAGCTTGTCGGCGGCATCGAGCAACCGGTTCCATTGCTCATAGTACAGCGTCACCGGAAATCGGCCCAAGCCATACACGCTTACTCCGCCCTTTTCACCGACTCGGAATTCCAGGCTGCCGGTTCGGCGCTGACCTTGCTGTTTTTCCAGTTCTGCCAGTTTCGCTTTCAGTTCTTCATAGGTTGGTTCTGCCATTGCACGCCCTCAAGTTTAGAAATGTCGAAATTCAATAATAGGCATTGCCCATTCATTCGTCGAGAGCAAGCTGTCACCTTCGATGTTTAGGCTCTATAATCCTTAATTTCCTGGAGGACCCTTGGCCTACGACGATCTGCGGTCATGGATCGCCGCTCTCGACCGCGCGGGCGAGCTGAAGAAGATTAGCGCCGAAGTCGACCCGATCCTCGAAATCACCGAAATCACGGATCGCGTCAGCAAAATGGGTGGCGCGGGCGCCCCCGCCCGCGGAGGTCACGCCCCCGGCGGGCCAGCTCTCCTGTTCCAGAACATCAAGGCTTATCCCGGCTCGCAAGTCTTGATCAACCAGTTCGGCTCGGCACGCCGCATGAAAATGGCGCTGGAAGTCGACTCTCTGGATGAAGTCGCTGAACGCATTCGCGCGTTCATGGACGTGAAGTCTCCGCAGGGCTTTCTCGACAAAGTAAAAATGTTGCCCATGCTTGCGGAGATGGGCAGATTTTTTCCTAAAACCGTTTCTTCCGGACCTTGCAAGGAAGTGATTAAACGTGACACTTTTTCGCTGTTGGATTTTCCCATCCTCCAGTGCTGGCCGAAGGATGCAGGCCGTTTCATCACCCTGCCATGCGTGATTACGCGTGATCCCAATACCGGCAAGCGAAATGTCGGCTGTTATCGTATGCAGGTCTACGATGCCCGAAGTACCGGAATGCACTGGCAAAGGCAAAAGATAGGGGCCGAACACTACCGTGAGATGCTGCGGCGCGCGGCTGCTCAGTCCATGGAGGGACAGCCGCCCTCGGCTGTCGAGGCGAGCAAAGCTCGCCAGTTCAGCAGTGGCGTCGACATCATGGCTCGAACCTCTGGCGGTTCCCAAATGCCAGAGGCTGCTCTGCCTCCCGGCAAAATGGAAGTCGCAGTCGCAATCGGCACCGATCCTGCCCTTGCGTTCTCCTCG
>JAFAGX010000354.1 GCA_019237515.1 Acidobacteriaceae bacterium | reverse complement strand
AAAACCCGGGTGCTGCGCTCGTTGCGTATAGGCAGCTGTTCCAGATGGAGCGCGCACTTCGGCCCGTGCGTCGATGGTGCCGTTGCCTCGAGCTTCTGCATCGAGTAGCGCCTCAGCCTGCTCCTGAGCTTCTTCAAGCTCGGCGTCCTCATCAGCTTGTTCTTCGGGCGCTTCATCGGCAGCAGCGATTTCCGAGTGTTGCGAAGACGATGGCTCATGAGAGAACGGCACAACCGACTGCTCCGAGGTCTCAGCTGAAGGCGCAATGTGTTCGGCTTCCGGCTGGTAGTCCTCTGCATGACGTGTCTCTTCTTCCATTTCGTCGAAGGTCGCGTCTTCTTCTAATTCCTCGACGTAGGACGAAAGATCTGCCTCTTCCTCTTCGATTTCTTCTTGCTCGACCGTTCCGGCGACAAGTTCTGGAGCGGCTGTGAGTGTCGCTTCACGAGATCGGTTGATGTCCTGTTCGGTTTCCACAGGAGGCCGGTCGAGGTCCTGTTCAGGTTCCGAGTCGCGGAACACCGTTTCCATGCCCATTTGATCGAAGGCGCGCTCCCGCCCGGATTCGTGCGCTTCTTCGTGGAGTGGCTGCAGCCGATCTTCGGAGGCGGTAGCAGTTTGAGCCGCTGCTATCTCCCCTGTCTCTGGCTGATGATCCTTCGAGAACAGTGGCTCGTCTTCGGGGAAGACCGCAGAAACGGGCGCCGAAGCCTCAGCCCCCGAGACCTGGCTCTGCTGAGCAGATGGCGATTGGGCACTCCGCTGATACTTCGAAATCGATTCCCCCGGGAGAACGATCGGTTGATATCCGGGTGGCGGCCCGTAGTCGCTGCGTGCTGGTTGAGAAGACTCGGGGCGGGCAAAGCGATTTTCAGGCACGCGCTCGCCACGACGGCCACGTCCGCGGCGACGGCTTCGCCAGTTGCCACGTGATTCACGCTGATTTCCACCTGTGGCCGACCTGTCACGACTTTCTTGCGGGCCGTTGTCACGTGTGGATGTGATAGAACGGGTTTCCTCAGTTGATGAAACCGGCGGCGAAGCCTGAGGCGCCTCACCTTGTTCTATGGGTTGTGCTGCTTGTTGCGGCTGATACGGCTGTACCCCCGCGGCAGGGATATCTTCCACTTCATCATCTTCCGCCAATTCCATGAAGTCAGAAACGTAGAGGAACGCGTCACGTTCCAGTCCGATGTCAACGAAGGCGGACTGCATGCCGGGCAGCACGCGGGTGACCCGGCCTTTGTAGATGGATCCAGCTAAGGTGTACTCATTTTCGCGCTCGAGATAAATTTCAGCGAGCTGATCATCTTCCACCATGCCAACTCGCGTTTCATGCGGGGTAGAAGATACAAACAATTCTTTCGTCATATGTACTCCGGTCCTGCAGGGCTAAACGTCTGCAGGAGTTACCGGGTCATGGACAGGCGAGGATCGGGAGGATGGAGCAGTGCGATGCGCTTGGGTACAAGAAGACCTGAGCTGCTGTCGATATTAAGCAGCGTTGTGAATTCCGCAAGCTTTAGAATCTTTCTCACTTATCGCATGTCACGCGCCGGGTTTGTGACCGCTCTCTCGGGTCGTCGTTGATCGCCGTCTAACAAACGTTTTGCTGACAACCCAGGGGCCGTTACCCGCCCAGCGGGCGTATTAAGCTTCAATCCTGCCCGGCCCAGACTGTCTGTGGCCGGTGTGCCCTCTTCACGCGAGGGCGATCGTAATCTTGTAATTAGCCGCGTCTGGCGAGTGCGGCAATGCTCCTAGCCCATCTTCCCGCTGCTTCAGTTTACGTATCGGCGCATGCGGACATTCATCACCATACCTAGCGCCAAAAACATAAATAAAACGGAAGACCCGCCGTAACTCATTAGGGGCAAGGGGATTCCAGTGACCGGCATAAAACCAACCACCATGCCGACGTTGACCAGAATGTGGAAGCTGAGCACAGCTACCACACCCATCACCAGAAATGTACCAGCGCGATCGGGCGCTGTCTGTGCATTCTGGGTCAACCGCATCAGCACTATAAAGTATAACAGCATTACTGTTAAGGCACCGACGAATCCGTGCTCCTCAGCAAAGGCGGCAAAGATGAAGTCGGTTTGAGGCACCGGGAGAAAGGAAAGATGGGTCTGGGATCCAGCGCTGCTGCCCCAAATCCCGCCCGAACCTACTGCGATGAGAGATTGAATAACTTGATAACCGGAGCCCTGCTTATCAGCTTCCGGTTCCATAAAGCTGGTGAGCCGTTCGCGCTGGTAAGGCTTCAAGACATGCCATGCTAACGGCATCATGAGACCTGCGAGAACGAAGACGGCCAGCGCTTGCTTGGCCCGCAGCCCACCCAGGAAGAGACCCATGACTGCGATTGGGATGTAAGTCAGGGCTGTTCCCAAGTCGGGTTGAGCGAGAACCATGAGCATGGGAACGCCGACCATTGCTCCGGCTTTAATGAAGTCGGACCAGGAGAGCTCGCGTTGATGGAGATCTGCAAAGTACTTTGCAACAGCAAGAATAAGGATCAACTTGACCCACTCGGAAGGTTGAAAATGTCCGCCGCCGGGCATTTTCACCCACCGCCTCGCCCCCAGAAACTTCTGTCCGAATAGGAGTACCGAGACTAACGAGGCAACCGCAACGATGTACATCCAATGAACTTTTTCGAGCATCGCCTGGTAATTGATGATGCTCATGAGGAACATCGCTGCCACGCCACCTAGCACCCAATAGACCTGCTTGATGTGGGCGCCGGCGAACTTGGTGTGCGCGGTTGCGCTGCGGATCTCGGTCACTCCGAGCGCGCAGATGAGCAGCACGAAGGTAAACAGCAACCAATCGAAATCACGAAATGAAACGTAGCGGGCCATCAGTAGCTAGTAGTTAGTAGCTAGGAGCTAGGAAATTCTGCCCCTAGCTACTCAAAATCATTTGAGTCCCGGCGCGGCGGTGGCAAACGGCAAGCGCTTGTTTGCAACGTCAATCATGAAACGGCCGCCGTGCAACGTATCGTCCGATCCATCCGGGTCGGCATCATTCCAGACGGCTCCGATTTCCACCTTGGGCTTGCCTTCGGCCATCTTATTGGGCTGACGCCGTTCCTTTTCAATGTATGCTCTTATCACTTGGGCGGCGATTCGAGCCGCAAACTGACCGTGCTCCCCGCCTTCGAAGAGAACAGCAACGACAATCTCCGGACTTCGCCGTGGCGTGACTCCCACAAACCAAGCATTATCTTTGAATCGGGACTTGCCGTTAGCTACTTTCGCCTTCATGGCATTACTAATGGTTTGAGCGCTGCCGGTTTTGCCCGCGAAGTCGATTCCCTGCAAATGTGCACTGGGGGCAGTCCCTAGCGGTGTGGGCACATTGGCCATCGCATCGGTGATGATTTCCCAATTCTTGGCATCGATGGGAATCTGAACTTTTTCCGGAACGTTCGAGGTCGGAACCACGTTGCCGGGTAAGTCTGCTGGATTGGTCACGTGGGGATGAACCAGCAATCCTCCGCTGGCGATTCCGCCAAGTGCGCGTGCCAACTGAATCGGGGTGACCGCGACCGCTCCCTGGCCGATGCCCACGGAAATCGTTTCACCGGCATACCATTTCTGCTTGAAGTTGCGGATTTTCCATTCCTCGGAGGGCATGATGCCGGTGACTTCCTGTGGCAGATCAATGCCCGTCTTCTGACCCAGGCCGAACATCGTGGCGTACTTGGCGATGCGGTCGATTCCCAGTTTCTCCGCGAGCGTATAGAAGAAGACATCGCACGATTGATAAATGCCCTTGCTGATCTCCACCTCTCCATGAATGCGATGTTCCGCGGTCACCCAACATTTGAAGTAGCGGCCGTAAAAGACTGCGCCGCCATTGCAGATCACGTGCAAATCCTGCGCAATTCCTTCCTGCAGACCGGCAGTTGCCATGATGATCTTGAACGTGGACCCCGGAGCGAGCTGTGCCTGAATGGCTTTGTTCAATAGCGGATGTTCTTCGTCGGTTACCAGCTTCGTCCACTGATCGCGGGAAACTCTCACGGCAAAATCATTGGGATCAAATGTCGGCCGGCTGACCATCGCAAGAATTTCGCCATTGCGAGGGTCCATGGCGACAATCGCGCCATTTCTGCCCTCCAGGGCTTCTTCGGCCGCGATCTGCAGGTCGAGATCGATGGTGAGTTTCAGCTGTTTGCCGGGGACCGCCGGAGTTTCGTCCAGCCTGCCCACTTCTCTTCCATGGCTATTTACGACGGCGCGGCGCGAACCGTTCTTACCCATCAGAAGGTCGTTATATTCAAGCTCAACGCCGGATTTGCCGACCACATCGCCGGGATTGTAAAGCTCGAACTGCGGTTGGTTGAGCATGTCCTCGCTGACTTCGCCGACGTAGCCGATCAAATGCGCCATGAAGCCTTTTCGCGGATACAAGCGACGATGCGCCATGATCGTGTCCAGCTCTGGCAGCTCGTTACGGTGCGACTCGACGAAGGCCAGCTCATCCGGCGTGATGTCGTCTTTCAAATAAATGGGCTGATATTGCGGCGAGCCAGCGAAGTGACGAATGCGTTGTTTCAACTCGTTTGGGTCAAGATGAAGGCCATCCGCGATCAGGTCTGCATCGACCATCAGGTCGCGGCTGGAATCCCGCATGAGCAGAGCGCTGAACGAGGGGTAATTGTCGACAATGATTCTTCCTTCGCGGTCGAGAATCTTGCCCCTGGGAGCGAGGATCGGCACATTGCGAATGCGGTTCTTTTCCGCCAAGTTCGCATAAAACTCACTTTGAACGACCTCCAATCGCCACAGGCCATAAGCGAGGATCAAAAAGATAGAAAGAATAATGTATTGCACCGCGGTCAGGCGGATGGACGATACCTTTTCATCGCGGCCAAACATCTAGGCAGGTCAGGCGGGGACCGCGGGGCTGCACACCTCCGCGAAACCCCTGTCCCATTCATCCTTTCGGGAAGTTAATTCATTGTAACCCCCAGAGCTGCTGGCCGCCCTCTGCCTTTAGTAACGGAAGGGCAGCGCCGTTACGGACATGGATACGGCGTTCCCGGAATGGATGGGGACCCGGGAATAACGACATCCGGAGTGCCGGGAGAATTGGGTGTTGCGGGGATTCCTGGAATGACAGTCGGAGGAGTACCCGGGGTATCCGGCGTGTAGCAGGTACCGTGATCCGCAGGTAATGGCGAAGCCGTCTGCGTGGGCGGAACAGGACGCTTTGCCACCGGCGTGATCGCCGGCGGCTGGCTTTGGGATTGCTTAACGGCATCCTCGACCTGGTTGGACGCCAGCACCAGGGGTTGAGCCAACGTAAGCTCCATGGGCGCGCCGACATCCACGAAGAATTGATGGCTGCGTGCAAGCAGGACCAAAGCAACAGCCCCTCCTGCCGCGAGTCCGACAATGCTTCCGACGGCGATTCCAGTGGGCGAGCTAGAGGTGAGCGTGGTACCAGCAAATGTAGTTGTGTGGGTGGTATGGGCCGCATTGCCGATCAAGGCACCCAGACCCACTCCGGCGGCCGGAGCCGCGATGACACCCGCTTTTGTCGTACCACTTGGGTTTCGCCAAGCTGTGTCTTCGTCACTCTCGATAGTGAGAGGTCCAGCGACATTTGCGACATAGCCGTCGGGAAAGATTATTGAGCCTGATTGCATGAGAAACTCGGCCCGATTGCCTTTTCGGTTGAGCTTCTCAACCTTGCCTTGCAAATAAGTTCCAGCAGGAACTATCGCCCGGTTTCCGATGGTCACGGGAGCGGTGATTTGGGTGTCGATCTCGTCACCCCGATGGGTCGATTTGCTGTCAATTGGACGCGTGAGCACCAAATGCAACCGGGTGCCAGAGGGAACCATGAGCTTCCCGCCAGTTTCGGACTCAGCTGGAGCGAGTGGGCTGGTTTGTGAAGCCGGCTGACTAGATTCCTGAGCACGGCTCGCTAAGCTCAAGAACAACGTTCCCGTGAACACGAAGGCCAGAGTAACCAGAAACGAACGAAGCGCGGAGAGGACACAACGGCGGTTCATATTGCACCTCCTGCCGATAGCTGCTCTCAGAATGCAGAGTTCGGGTGTGCGGTATTGCCGTCGAAATACTCATCTATGAGCATAGAGCTCTGCCGCTTCCAGAATGTTGCCCGAACAAGGTGTAAACAATTGTAAGGATTGTAAAAAGTTGGACCTATTTTCCGGAGAGCGGCTCGGGGAAGACGTTGCGTGAGTTTTGGTGGACAACCAGCGGCTAATCTCTCCTTCCAAATGCCGGCGCCAAACTGAAAACCGTCCCGAGAGTCTCACCTTCTCGCCGGTAACCAACTTTGATCATCCCGTAACGCCGGTGGGCCTCGCAAACAGCTCGACGCGGAGAAATCCGAAATTTCGGAAAAGATACTGACTGAAACGATGCCCCAGCAAGGCCGCAACGTGTCGACTGGCGGAATCGGGTTGAAAGGCGGAAATTACCCAGACACGCGGATGAGAATTGGTGATTCGTGCCACCATTTTGTCATCCGGCCGCGACGGACGATGGCTCAACAGGTCGAAGTCGCTGCCCTCGGGAAACTCCTCAATCGCAGCACTGGCCATGCGAAATTGCCCCTGTTACTCGTCAAAGGCCAGTCTTTCTTCGCTGTAGGTGAACAGCACAGCGTCCCCGGGTTCGGCTTGCGAAAGAACATACCGTGTCGCGTTTCTCCAATCGTCGGTGCGTTCGACGTCGGCGCGAGCTCGATAATAAGAAAGAGCAGCGTTAAGCCAAAACCCGGAAAGAAGTAATAACGCTCCAATGCCAATGGCCCTCGACGGCATGCGGTTTATGCCTTCGGCGGCAAGCAGTACGACGGGCACAACACAAGGAATAAGAAAGCGCGGGCTGAATACCGGCCAGCGTAGTGAAAACACAAGCGAGACTGCAATAGGCAGGAGCAACCATATCAATAAGAACGGGTACTTCCAGTGATTGAGAATGCCTTGAGGGTTCGATGATCGTTCCGCGGCGATCATCGGGACCACGATGAGTAACACGCACAAGAGAAGAATCAAGGCTCTGCCGTTTCCGGTCAAATCAAGCAAAAAGTTATAAAGCACGGGTAAGGTGGGCTTCGCCAACCATGCAAGCTGCG
>JAFAGX010000494.1 GCA_019237515.1 Acidobacteriaceae bacterium | reverse complement strand
GCTCTCGCGTGGAAGCCATGGCCCGATTTTACGGGATGCTCGGCGGCGTGACCTATGCCGAGCCATTTCTGCAGAAAGAGGTGGGCCTGGTCGAGGATCTGACCCTGATTCCAGTCAAGTCAATCTAAGGTGTTTGTTGTCATCCCTTGCAAAGCAAGCGGATCTGCAGTTTAAGGTAATACGCGTGGCAACCTTAGGAGATTGTCATTCCGAGGAGCATCGCGACGGGGAATCTGCTGTTCGAGCTATCTCTTCAGTGCTACGGCGACCCCATCCCTCACCGGCAGAATCGTCGTATAAAAATCTGGTGAACTGTAGAGCAGCCGATTGAACTCCACAATCGCCTTGGTTAAAGTTTCACTTGGATTTTTCTGCGCAACCTTGCCGCTCCACAGAACATTATCCGTGACAAACAGTCCCCCTTTGCGAAGCCGCGGACCGGCAATGCGCAACACCCGAGGATAGTCTTCCTTGTCAACATCGTTGAAGATGATGTCGAACTCCTCTTTCTGCTCGGAAAGCAACTCCAGCGCATCGCCGACTGCAACTGTGATTCGATCCGCAACCCCGGCCCGTTCGAAATATTTGCTGGCCTTTTCCGCATTCTTCCGATCGCCGTCGGTGTAATACACACGACCACCTTTGCCCACCGCTCGCGCCCACCAGATCGTCGAATAGCCAATCGCCGATCCCATCTCAAATACCGTTTTGGCGCCGCCGATCAGAGCCAACTGATGCAGAATTCGTCCGACGACCGGCCCGACAATAGGCACGTCGTTCCTGGCTGCGTCCGCTTCCATTTCCGTAAGCACCTCGTCCCGCGCAGGAATCGCGGAGTACAGGTAATCCTCGACCGCATCGGCTGTGATTCCGCCCATGCGCCATTCAGGCTTCGCTTGCTGAGCACTCATACTTTCCTCGATAAATGAATTGACGATTGGCAATCGCCAATTGGCGATTAGCTGACAGTTTCCCCTGGTTTCATTTCCAGAACTTCCACTTTCGGCGCCAACTTCTTGAGCTGCTCTGGCCGTCCCGTCAGCACTGGAAAAGTTGCGAAGTGCATAGGGATGACAGTTTTGGGCTGGAGCAACTTAACAGCATACGCGGCTTCGCGCGGGCTCATGGTGTAATGATCTCCAATCGGCAGCATCGCAATCTCTGGTGCATACAACTCTCGGATAATCGCCATATCACCGAAAACGTTTGTATCGCCTGCATGATAAATCTTCACCCCGTTGGAAAACTCGATCACATATCCGCACGCTTCCCCGCCGTACACGATTTGGTCGCCATCCTGAATGCCGCATGAATGGTCGGCATGGACCATGGTGACTCTAATGTCGTCTACGGTTTGTGTTCCGCCTTTGTTCATCTCAGCCGTTTGTTTAACGCCCTTTTTCTGCAACCAACCACACAGCTCCGGAATTCCCACGACCTTGGGGTTGTGTTTCTTGGCAATCTCGACGGCATCTCCGATGTGATCGAAATGCCCATGAGTACAGAGCATCGTGTCAACTTTGTTTACCTGTTTCTCATTCTGCGGACACGCCGGATTCCCCATCACCCAGGGATCGATCAGAATCGTCTTTCCACCCGGTGTTTCCACTCGAAACGTCGCATGACCTAACCACGTAAGTTTGATTCCGTTCAGATTCATTGCAGCTTGCTCCTGGGTCCTTAGCCGGCAGCACTGGCACCGGGTCAGCCGCGAAGCGAGAAAACCTCTCCTGGCCAAATGCTAAGTGCTAACTGCCAATTGCCTAGTTTAATATGTTTCGCCGTAGACGTCTGAACCCCGGCTTTCAGTGTTTTGGCGGTCCGCGAATTTACCAGGTTGTTTGCAGGATGAAAATCGTTAGCGGAGGGTTAGTTGGGAGCCGAATGCAGCTTACTAGAATTTATATTGCTTGGCCGCCTCTTCGATTTTCGGAACTCGAGCTCCTAGTTCACCAGCGTCGATAATGTTCTCGCTCGGCTCACGATCTAGTGTGTCGTTACCTAACAATACCTCTGCAACACAGCGAACGTCGGGGTCGCGATCCTCTAGTGCCGCGAGCAACTCTTCGTAAGCAGCCATGTTTCGTCGTCTGCGCCACTCTAACTGGCACATAAACAGGTACAACGGGTCGCGCTGTCCGACACTCTCTGCCATCTCAGTGACTCACCTTTCCGCCGCTGGTTTCAACCCCGTAGATTGTCCATTTCCACAACCTCGCAAGAGCAGCAAACAGGCCGCCTCGCGCGCTTACACGTGTTTGTGCCACTGTGTGTTCATCAACTGTCAGCTCATTCACCAGGAACAGACTCATCCTGCAATTCCGCTTGCTGCAGATCATGAGCACGAGTTCTTCCGGAACGCACTGCTCGACCATGATGCAGTGCTCAGTTCCGCACGCCCAGCAACGAAGTACGAGCACTTCTCCATCGACTCGGACTGCCGTCGAACAATTCTGTTTGTCGATCGATGATCTCTCGGGTTGCATTCCGCCGTCCTTAGGCTTGCGCCCACCGAGATCTCGGTTATGGATAAATGGAAACTTGCTGCTCATTTCTTGATTCCTTACGCAATTCGAAACCTGGTCGGTACAGGAGGCTGTGGCAGCCGGCGCTCAATCGACATGGCTTGCAGCGAATACGAATATTTCGCCCCACAGTCACAGCAGACCCGGTAGGTCTCGCCACCTAACGTGAAAACTCGGCTAAGGTGACCATGGTGGCAACCGAACAGAAAATCAAAGGCGCTTATGATTCTTGTCATAATCCCTCCCCATTACTGGCCGTTGCTACAGAACTCGTACCGCGGATTTCATTTTTGAGGATGCAGATCATTTGCCATGCCAGTCTGTGCGCAACCACCAGTTGTTCTACGAATTCGCGCATTCTTCCCCCATGCTGCAGACCCTTGCAGGGCAGTGCCGCCCAGCGGGCATATTTGAGCCAACTGATATTCACCTATTTGGACCTTGTTCTTGTGGCACTACACAGTGCAGGCGGAACTCTCACAACGACGGTGGAGTCTGAGTCCGGCGCCAGTTGGGGCTGCGCTTCGGCCGCGACTTGCGCGACCTCGTATGCCAGAGCGTCGTACAAGGCGCTGAACACCTGGTACTGCATTGCCGCAAGTTGTGCGGTCTGCTGAATCAGGTATTCCGCCTGCGCGCGTGTGATTTGCCCACTGCGAAGCGCCAACGAAATTCTACTCAGGTCGGAAGAAAGAGTTTGCGCGGTTAGCGTCATCTGATTTCTGTAATCCTGGAGCATCTCAACTGGGCCGCGCGGAATTTCCGGCGCAACCGTAACAATGGCCGTCACCGTGTCATTCGCAACATTATTGTTGGAGCCCACCAAGACTCTTTGTTCCAAGACAGGCGCGACTGCATCCGCACTGGATCTCCCCGGTGCATCCACGGCAAACGCTGTAGTAGCCAATAAGAAGATAGAGATAAAAATCAGTCGTGATTTCATAGCGCAATTCTCCAGTGCAGTTTCTCTTCCACCGTGGATGTCGCTGAAATCCATTGTGCAATTTGGGTTCCGTGCGGTGCGTAGGCGTATCTCTACTTGTCATTTGCCAAATGCTTGCCAAAAACCGGCCTCCTCCCGAGCCGTGGTCATCCTTACGTCCAATCACGCTTTGCGCCAGTTAAAGTGACCTTTCGAGGGCACTGCCATAATGCGGGCAGTAATTTGCCCCACCTTGCCCCGATCTATCTGCGTATTAGTCCAACAAATTCACTGCGCTCGGTTTTTGGCGATCGAAATGCGTTAAACCGGCTGAGCAGGTGAAGTGGTTCATGAAAACGAAACACAAACGTCTCGAACAAGAAGCTCAATTAGCAGCAAAGGATTGGTCATGTACTCCACGAAATCTTTGAGCGGCACGCCAGCCATTCAACACAACGGAAAAAGCGTGTTGAGTGTGTGGAACCAGGACTGGCAGTTCGCCTACGACCTCTGCGAACTGCTCAATGAACTGGAGCACGATCACTCACAACTGTTGTTAACAGATAGCGACCGCAAATGGCTCCAGGCGATCGATCACGCATTCACAGGAAAGGTGCAACATGCCTGAAGTAAACAACAAACCTATGATTTCCATCGTCGTCCCCTTTCATAACGAGGAGGACAACGTCACCGAACTCTACAACCAATTGCATGCCGTCATGCAAGGCACAAATCGGACCTACCAGCTCGTTTTTGTAGATGATGGAAGTACAGACCTCACCTACAAGCTGCTGAAAGAACTTGCCCTGATCGATCCTGCCGTCACTGTCGTCAGGCTGCGTCGCAACTTCGGGCAGACTCCAGCCCTGGCGGCCGGCTTTGCCCATAGTACGGGCGAATATGTCATTGCGATGGATGGTGATCTTCAGCATGATCCCGCCGACATTCCTTTGTTTTTAGCCAAGCTTGCCGAGGGTTACGACATCGTCAGCGGTTGGCGCAAGCATCGCATCGACAATCTCTGGCTGCGGAAGATCCCGTCACGCTGTGCCAACTGGCTGATGGCGAAGCTCAGCGGCGTCAACATTCATGATTTCGGAACAACTTTCAAGGCATATCGGGGTGAAGTCCTCCACCAGTTGCCGCTCTACGGAGAGATGCATCGGTTCATTCCGGCTCTGGCGTCGTGGTACGGTGCGTCGGTTTGTGAGATCCCGATTCACAACAGCCACCGCAAGCACGGTGTCTCGCATTACAACATCTCGCGAACATTCCGCGTGTTATTTGATCTGATGACAATTCGGTTTCTTCTCCGATATATGTCGCGTCCCCTCCATTTCTTCGGGCGGCTCGGACTGATGAATGTTACTGCCGGCTCAGCGATAGCGTTTGGACTCTTCGCATGGAAGCTGATCTCCGGCACCAGCGTTTTACAAGAACACGGATTGCTGATGATCTTCGCCGCAGTCCTGATGTTGGTCGGCCTGCAACTGGTAGCGCTCGGACTCATTGGTGAGTTGGAGGTCTGGCAATACTTCAATCCAGCTGAGCGGAACCCTTATTCCGTGTCGGCTGTCGTCGAAATGCGAGCGGCCGCGCCGCCTGCATCCTGGTCCGATACTCCCATCATGAACAGAACCGGAGCCCTGACCGTATGAAGAAAAGAAGCCAGTCACGCACGATGACCAGGCTGAAGGCCCCAATCGTTCGATCGCGCGATTCACGCGTAGGGATTCGGCGATGCTAACTGGAACGCAAGATCGTTTCTCTGAGTGGCGCCGCTGGGATCTCGCAATTGCGCTTCTGCTTATGCTGCTCGCATTTGCG
>JAFAGX010000419.1 GCA_019237515.1 Acidobacteriaceae bacterium | reverse complement strand
GACTCGTTCCTGCGACCGGATGGCCGAGTGGAGTGGATTCGATGGGAGATTCACCCCTGGCGCCACGGTGATGGCAGCATTGGAGGATTGATCATCTTCAGCGAAGTCATTACGAGCCGCAAGGAGACCGAGCAGTCGCTGAGACTGGCAGAACAAAAATATCGTGACATCGTCGAACAAGCTGTTGTCGGGGTCTTCCAGAGTGCACCGGACGGCCGTTATTTGAGCGTAAATCCTGCACTTGCACGAATGTTGGGATACGAGAGTCCTCAAGAACTGCTGTGTAGTGTCACCGACATCGATCAGCAGGTATACGTCGACCCTGAACGTCGGGCGGAGTTCAAGCGCTTGATGCAGGAACAAGGATCCGTACGAAACTTCGAGTGCCAGGTTTATCGGAAGGACAGAAGCAAGGTTTGGCTTTCTGTAGATGCCCGAGCGATCTTCAAGGATGGGGTGGTGATCTGCTATGAAGGCACGAACGCAGACGTTACGGAACGTAAGCTCCTCCAAAGCCAGTTCATTGAGTCACAAAAAATGGAAGCGATTGGCAGATTGGCTGGTGGAATCGCTCACGACTTTAACAATGCGATCGGCATCACGGTTGGTTACAGCACGCTTTTAAAGGAACGCCTCGCCGGTGATGAGAAGTCGCATCGGTATGCTGATGAGATTGGAAAGGCTGGACAACGCGCCGCGTCCCTGACGCGACAATTGTTGGCTTTCGGTCGCACGCAGGTTGTGTACCCTATTGTCTTGGATCTGAATTCTGTCGCGACCAAAGTTGAGGTTATGTTGCAGCGCATGATTGGCGAGGACATTGAGATCATTGTGAATCTGGATCCTGAACTGGGACAGGTAAAGGCCGATCCAGGCCAGATTGAGCAGATCATGATGAACCTGGCAGTAAACGCGCGAGATGCGATGCCCGATGGCGGACGCCTTGTATTCGACACGGCTAACGCTGAACTCCACGATGACGACGGGCGTCCGGAGCGGAATGTGCCCCCTGGGCAATACGTGATGTTCAGTGTCAGCGACAACGGTTGTGGAATGGGCGAAGACACGAAGTCGCACCTTTTTGAACCATTTTTCACGACGAAGGATCCAGGCAAAGGCACTGGGCTGGGGCTATCGACTGTCTACGGTATCGTAAAACAAAATCGCGGTCACATCTGGGTCTCCAGCGAACTTGGACAGGGGACGTGTTTCAAGGTGTACCTACCGCGAGTAGACGGGGTGGCACAGTCGTCTTCCCAAGCGAAAGATGCCGCGAGTCCGACGGGATCGGAAACGATCTTACTGGTCGAAGATGACGAAGCGATGCGCGAGCTCACACGTGCCTGCCTGGAAGGTGCTGGCTATCGAGTTCTGGACGTACCCAATGGCGATACTGCAATCAAGCTTCTCAACAGAAGCGACGAGATCGTTCACCTGCTACTCACGGACGTGATCATGCCCGGAATGAATGGACGTGAACTGGCGGATCGCGTGGCTATGCTACGCCCTGGAATCAAGCGGCTATATGTGTCAGGCTATACAGCTGACCTAATATCACAACAAGGGATATCGGCTGCGGGTGTAACCCTCGTCGAAAAACCCTTCACCAGGGATGCTTTGCTTTCAAAAGTTCGCGAAGTTTTGGATTCCGAAGGACTACGGAGTAGTAGCGCAGCCATCTAGCAATTACAGGACTTGGGTTTGCACCCGCTTTCAACTCACGTCTTCTGCTCATGCGACTCAAATCCTGATTCGAAATTCTGCGCGGATTCTGAACTCTTCATTTTCGATAAGAATTGGTAGATTGTGGCTCGGCCGATGCCCAGAATCTCTGCAGCCCGGGCCTTGTTGCCACCGACGCCTTCCAATACGCGCAGAATGTGACGCCGTTGCATCTCTTCGAGCGATAGAAAC
This sequence comes from Acidobacteriaceae bacterium, assembly GCA_019237515.1. The sequence continues at coordinate 963 of JAFAGX010000419.1, read as the reverse complement.
CCCCCCTCGCCAACCAGTGCTTCGTCCAGCGGAGCTCGCAATCGTTCGGGCAGATCAGCGACGTCTATGAGGTTTTCTCCGGCCATCATGCAGGCGTTCGCAATAACGTGTTCTAGTTCGCGAATATTGCCAGGCCAAGGATAACTAGCGAGGCGAGCCTGTGCCCTTCGGACAAGTCCCGCAATGCGCTTATTGTATTCGGCGGAAAATTTTTCAATGAAATATCTTTCAAGCAATGGCAAGTCTTCGCGTCGATTTGCCAGGACCGGCAAACCGATTTCCACCACCGCAAGCCTGTAAAAGAGATCTTCACGGAATTTGTTCTCCCGGACCATAGCCTTCAAATTGCGATGCGTGGCTGCGATGACTCGCACATCGATATTTCGAGCAATGGGCGACCCGACCCGCTGGACTTGACGATTCTCCAGAACGCGCAGAAGTTTGGCCTGTGCCGAAGGAGAGAGTTCGCCGACTTCATCCAGAAATAGTGTTCCTGCATTCGCATGTTCGAACAAACCGAGCTTATCTTGATTGGCCCCAGTGAAGGCACCCTTAACATGCCCGAACAATTCGCTTTCCACCAGTGTTTCCACCAGAGCAGCGCAGTTGCAGATTGCGAAAGGGCCGCGAGAAGCTGGACTCAACCGGTGCAAAGCACGGGCTACGAGTTCTTTTCCCGTTCCAGTGGCGCCTGTTACAAGCACGGTCTTAAAATGCGGTGCAACCCTTCGAATTTTAGCGAACACCTCCAACATAACAGGGCTACGTCCAACTATTCCTTCGAACTGATAAGCATCAACTAGTTCTTGATCGAGCCGAAGCGTTCGCTGTCGCGTTTCTGACTCGCCGATCAAACGGGCTATCTTTGACCGTAGCCGTTCGATCTCGAGCGGTTTCGTCAGGTAGTCAGCGGCTCCCCTCTGGATCGCCTCCACCGCTGATTCGGCGGAGTAGTGCGCTGTA
>JAFAGX010000029.1 GCA_019237515.1 Acidobacteriaceae bacterium | reverse complement strand
TTAGCTAAAGCATGCGCCTGGCATAGCTTGAGCGTCGGGTACGAGGATCACACGGGCATGTGACAAAAATCACAACGGAAAACAGATGCGGGCTGGCGCTAGGATGTCGAATTGCGCAGCCGAAGGTTGGTGGAATCTTGCAGTTTTGTCGTGATGGCCTCATGCACTTCGTCCTGAGACATGGGCTCGATCATTGCCATTCCCGCGAGGTCTCGCAGCTGCAAATAGGACGCACGGTAGCGGTGCATGAAGTCCAGCGGATATTCGGGCTTGCGGGCTCGTGCGATTTCCGGTTCAACGTCGAGCAGATACGCGACATCAGGAATCGGAGCAACTTGTAGGATCAGACGGGCGCAAGCGCGAGCCCAAGCTCGATCCAAAGGCAGGGTTGCCAGTTGATCAAAGATGTAACGATCGCAGACGATCACGTCGGGCGCATTGGCCCGGGCACGGCGCAGTTTTTGACGAAGACACAAAGAGTCGAGAAAGTGCAGCACGCAGCGGGGCAGTGTTAGATACCAGGTGCGAACATTCTTGTCATTGCGATTAACGGGGTTTTCCGGAGTTCCGACTCCTCCTTCGCCGTGGAGGAGCTTATGGCTCACGTCCGCGCGGAACCGGGAAAGCACCGCGACATCGTCCCAGAAAGTTAGCTGCGACACTACGAGCCCAGCGTCGCGCAGCCGGTTCAGCAGCTTCGCAATTTGTGTGCTCTTTCCGGATCCATCAATGCCGGAAAAGCTGATGACAACAGGAGATTCGCGGTTCAGCGTTGAGCTCTTCGCGTGCCCAATCTCGCGCTCCAGAGAATTGCTGACCGATGCCATGGCTAGTGAGTAGTTGCAGCCGCGCTGTGCGGGACACGCCCGGGGCTGGCATTAGAAAGCGCATACACGGTGCCCGCGGCCACACCCGCGCCCGCGATGAAGCCGAGCTTGATGAGTAACGAGCGAACTTGCCGTTGTTTTGCCGGCGCAATTGCGGCACCCGCGGGTCGTGAGGCGGCGTTGCCAACTGGCCTTTCTGCCTCCGCCGCGGCCGTTCCGGAAGGCTCATTGGGCTTTTGAGGCGCCGGCGTAGCGGGCTGGGCCGGAGCTGTTTGAGTTTGATTTGGCACAGGGTTCGAAGGCAATTGCTCAGGATTCACTGGCGGCAGTGTCGGTTGGCCGGGAACGGGTGGTTCCACTTGTTGCGGCTGATTTTGCGTCTCGGGAGAACTTGACGTCGTCGTTTGCTGCGCCCACGACAGCGGCGGCATCGAGGAGAGCACCACACTGAGCAAACATCCGCTTAGCTTTGTCAGCGTCTGATTTTTCATGGGGGTTACTCCTGTCCGCCCGCAAGCGGATCGGCGATGTTACGCAATCAGCGGCTGCACCGACGTCGTCAGCGCTTCCGGGACATAATCAGCAGCAATCTGCGGAGTCGTTTCGCAAGTGTCAGCGCCAGGCATAAGGCAAAGAATCTGATCCATGCCGGTGAGCTCGAGCACGGTGGCTGCTTCTGGAGAGATTCCTCGCAGCCGAATGGTCCCGTCCCGCCTCACGGTTTCGTGGAGGCACTCGAGTAAAAGGTCCAGTCCAGCAGTATCCAATTCCTTCACATCCGAGAGATCAAGGAGCACGTAAGGCTGATCAACACTCAACTCGGCCCGGAGATCACGAATCAGGGTTCGGGCATTTTTCGCGGTGAGCTTCTCCGGCAAATTTACAATGACCGTAGAAGTAGCTTTGCCTGCGGGGAGCGGCTTCGCAGGACAGTAAGCACTATTTTCCTGGCTCGTATCCCATGCGGAGATTTCGACGGCAGCGAGATTGACCGGAATATTCAGAGCGGGCTCCATAGTCTTTAAAGATGCGAACTGCGAACACTGGGTTGACATCAGTATGTGAGCAATTGGGGCCTGGCCGCGCCCGTCGGACGCATGCGTGGCAGCAAAGCCTTGCCGCTAAACGTCTTTCCGAAAAGTTTGTGATCGTGAAACTGCAATTCCAAATTGCGGCCCAGGTGGAACAAGGTCTCTTGGTACACAATCGTGCCACACACCTTTAGACCAGGACCAATATAAGTGGACGGCAAGACGCAAGAATCGTGGACCGTGGTGCCGCAGTCAATTTGCGACTGCTGCTCGATGGAACTAGCGCCGCCGATCACACACGCTGCATTCACACGCGTATTTTTCCCGATATATGCGGGAGCCGCGATTCTGGCCGAACTGTCGATTCGAGCGTCCTTTCCGACCCAGATATTGGTGCTGACCTCGGTTCCAATTGCGCGAACGCCGGCTACGCCGACCAAAGCGTCTCTCACCAGAGCACGAAAATCGCTGGCACTCGAGAGACGGTTGCTGTATCCACTGAAGTGGTATCGCTGATGGGCCGGGATCAGATCACGCAAGCGCGCGCGAAATGAACCGGTGCCCGTTGCCAAGCGTCGGCCATCGATCGCAACCAGGTCGAGTGCCCCGCGTTTGTCGTACGCCTGCGTCATCGCGCTGGATGTTTCACGATGGAAGCGTAAAAAATCGGGAACATCGAGCTCGACGTAAGGTCCGACGCGGAAGAGAAGTAGCGTCTCCAAATCAAATGTCAGGCATCGCGAAATGGCCGCTTCCCATGAGGTCCAGAATGCGTTCAGAGGCGGCGCGGGTGTCGGATCGAGTGATTGCTCGGGGATGATGCAGATCTCACCGACTCCAAACGCCTGCAAACGCTCGATCGTTCTATCGAGAACACTCTTGCCCAGCAGATCCCATTGCGCGATGGGTGGGATACTCGATGAGCTGCTGTTGAGACCTTCCTCCGCGGTGCGATTCCGCAGTTGAACTCTGCCAGGTACGGTTACGATTGCGCCAACGTGCACTCCGGGATACTCCTGGTGCTGTCCAATAAAAGGAACTGCGGACAGCACAATTTTTTCAAACTCAAAACTTTTCTAAATGTTGCTGGCGACGAAGTGCGAAACTTCTGAAACTATCGGAGGAGCGGAACTGCTCTCCCAATCATCGTCCGATGCATTCTGCGAATCGGCTTTGCCACCGGCAACTCTCGCTCGCACTGTTTCCGGTTCGAGTTCTTTTTCTTCACGAGCCTCACGGGCATGACCCAGGAGTTCACGGATGCGCAGTTTCGCTTTATGCAATTGCGATTTCGAATTGCCCACGGAACAATCCAGCAGTTCGGCGATTTCCTGATGCTCGTAACCTTCTACTTCATGCAGCAGAAAGATAGTGCGATAACCATCCGGGAGTTCGCGGATGGCTCGGGTCAACGCGATGCGGTCCACGCAACCAGAAAGACGATCATCTTTGGTTCCGTATTCGCGGCGCACCGTACGTGCGTCCTGACTATACGGTTCGTCCAGTGAAACTTGCCGCAATGCCTTTTTGCGAAAGTGCATCAGCACGGTGTTCACCGCAATGCGATACAGCCAAGTGGAAAGTGCTGAGTCTCCACGGAACGTAGCCAACTTTCGGAACACCTGCATGAACGCATCTTGCGTGAGATCTTCGGCCTCTGCCGTGTTATTCGTCATGCGCAGGCAAATGGAATAAATCCTTGCCTTGTGCGCGTGAAATAAAGAGGCGAATGCATCGGAGTCGCCCTGTTGAGCGCGTTTAACCAGATCAAAATCGACATTAAAACGTACAGTGGGACTGGCGGCGGAGTTTGCGGCGGTGGTGATCTGACTGCTCACTTGCGTCTCCTTTCAAATCTGGACGAAGGAAGTGAACTCATCTCGTCCATCCAGTCATGAGCCTATGTTTTGAGGTGAAAACAGACCATCCGGTGCACGCTGTATCCGTATCAATAACTTGCTGTACCGTGGAGATTTGCAAGGAATTGCGTGAAAAAGCCCGTGAATCGCGATATTTGGAAGTAAGCGGGTTCGTCTGGAACCGCAATATACACGGCCCTGCTGCACGTAAGCAGCAACCCGAAAATTCCGCACCTCCGCGTCGAGTTCACGCCAGTGCGAGGCACAAGAAAGATAAACTGCAGTTTGTTCTGCATGGAATAAACGCTAACTGCAATTTAGTCCTGCATGGCTACAGAGAGTCCTGAATTAAATTACAGAGACGGCAGGATTGTTGTTGAATTGGGTGAGCCTTATTCTTGGCGCATGAAAGTTGCCCTCAGTATTCCCACCTCCCGGGCAGGCGCCGGTTTCTGAGAGAGTTGAGACCGGCTCCTGCTTCTCGCCTTCTGACAAAAATCCAGCAACAATCGCGGCGTCGATGCACCAATTAAGTTGATCAGGGGAATTTTTGTTCTGTCGATTTAGCGAATTACAGCTTTCGATGGCGAAGAGTCATAGAGGCTGACCGCGCAAAAATCAAAGGGAAGAATGCGGCCCGCGAGAACCGCGGGCCTGCTGACGTGACTTATTGAGATTCGACTCCTGCCTGCACGACGTGCACAATGTTGTTTCGCACGGCATAGAGTACGAGATCGCTCACCGAGTGCAGTTGCAGTTTACGCATGATATTGGAGCGATGAGTTTCCGCTGTTTTGACGCTCAACCCAAGCGCGACCGCAACTTCCTTCGTACTCTTGCCTTCGGCAAGCAGCTGGACGATCTCCCGCTCACGCGGCGTGAGCCGGTTGCGGCTCACCGGCGCCGGGGCCGG
>JAFAGX010000455.1 GCA_019237515.1 Acidobacteriaceae bacterium | reverse complement strand
TTTCCAATGGCTTCTCGCGAAGCCGGGAGGCAGTGGCGTTTCCACCAACACCCTCAGAGACGCTAGCGGGCGTCGCTACCCGCATACCGGCTCTTCGCCACCCCAGCCTGGGTATTCCCGAAGGCAAAGACGGTCGGAAACTCAGTAATTATTGTAGACGAAACCGGGAGTAGGCGGACAGCAATGTCAGCTGGGGAGTTTCACATGCCGTCGTAATTCGGCCCGCCACCACCCTCGGGTGGAACCCAGGTGATGATCTGATAGGGATCCTGAATGTCGCAGGTCTTGCAATGCACGCAGTTTGACGGATTCAGGCTGATGCGCTTTCCGTTCGGTTGTTCAGGATCATCCATCATTTCGTAGACGTTCGCCGGACAGAAGTTCTGACACGGGCTGCCAAATTCCTTAATGCAACGCGCGTTGCAAATGTTCGTGTCGTGAATGATCAGATGAGCAGGCTGATCTTCTTCGTGCTTGGTCCCAGAGTGATAAAGATCCGTGAGCTTGTCGAAAGTGATTTTCCCATCACCTTTGGCCGGTCCAAGCAAATGCGCTTCATCTCCGCCGTTGCCAGGGAGCGTGGAAAGCGGACGCATGTGTTGATACCCGGCAGTTCCCGTGTATCGGTTTCGCAGACCACGCCCACCGGTAAATTGCTGAATACCCGCGTGAAACATGCCCGGCCAAAAACCATGCTCGAAGCCTTGGTGGAAATTACGCACTTTCCAAAGTTCGTCTTTGATCCAACTCGATTCGATTTTCTTCGTGTACTGGGTTCTCGCGGCGGAGAAATCGTCCTTCTTTAAAGCCTCAAACGCGGTTTCGGCAGCCAGCATTCCGCTCTTGATCGCGAGATGAATTCCCTTCAGGCGCGCGGAGTTCAGGAACCCGGCGGAATCTCCGAGAATCATCCATCCATCGCCCGCCAGCGGCGGGATCGACCACCAGCCGCCATACGGAAATGATTTCGCCCCATAGCGAATCATTTTGCCGCCCTCGAGCAGCTTTGTCACAAACGGATGCTGTTTGAAATCCTGCAACACGTGCTGCGGATCGAGGCGCGGATCGGGATATTCCAGCGCAGTCACGAAACCGAGTGAGACGATGTTGTCTTTGCTTCCATAGATCCAGGCGCCGCCGTATTCCTTGCTTGTCAGCGGCCATCCCATCGTGTAGATGACCTCTCCCGGCGCGATGCGTCCGGCGGGCAACTCCCATAACTCTTTGATACCTTGACCGTAGGTTTGCGGATTGCGGTCCTTCATCAGATCGAATTTTGTGATGAGCTGCTTCGTCAAAGACCCGCGCGGACCTTCGGCAAGAATCACGATTTTGGCTTGCAGATCATAGCCGGGTTCGAAGTTAGACTTGGGCTGATTGTGCTTGTCCACGCCTTTATCGTCGGTGCGCACTCCTGCAACGCGGTTGCCGTCAAACAGCAATTCTGAACCGGCAAAACCCGTGAAAATCGTAATACCAGCCTCTTCAACTTTGCTGCCCAACCATTTGACAAAACGGTTCAGCGAGATCACGTAATTGCCATGATCTCGCAAGGGAGGCGGGGTAATTGGCAGTTTGAATTTGCCGCTGCGCGTCAAAAAGTAAACCGCTTCTTTACTGACCGAGGCGTCGAGTGGAGCCTCTTTTTCGAATCCGGGCAGCAATTCGCGCATCGAGCGCGGATCCAGCAGCGCACCGGAAAGGCAATGCTGTCCGATTTCGCGCGCTTTTTCGAGAACGTAAATATTCTCTTTGGTGAGTTGCTTGTCTGGATTTTGCGAATTGTGCTGATCGATCAGTTGCGATAGTCGTAGAGCACAAGCCATACCGGCCGGCCCACCTCCGACAATCACAACATCGGCCGGCATTTGCGGGCGTTCAATTCCTTCGAGGGGCTTGCGAAAGATCAGCATTAGTTTCTAGTTTCGGGTTTCATGTTTCAAGTAACTAAGCGCCTGCTGCCTTGCTCTGACAATGCAGCGATTCGAGAAGTCCATTGAGAAGTCTGCTGACTTCTGCAATCCGACTCTCAAGGTGGTCAAACGCAGAGTTGTCTAAATAATTGAGATCAACGGCAATTCCTAATTGGGTTTCCAACTCCAAAAGGGAACCGCGAGCATGACCCAGGAATTGTTGGAATTCGCCCCTGGTTAATCTGCCCTGCCCTTCTGCAATATTGGAGGGAATCGAGACTGCGGCACGCCGCAACTGGGATGTCAGTCCGTACAATTCCGTTTTCGGGAACGGCTCGGTGCATCGATATATCTCAGTAGCCAGCGCTTTCGACTTCTGCCAGACAATCAGGTCCTTGTATGAGTGGCTCACTTGGTTTGCTTACAACTTGAAACGATGAAACACGAAACGTGAAACTATGTTCCCGCTTTTGCTTTCTTCACTTCTTCGATCAATGGCGGAACGATGTCGAATAAATTTCCCACCACCGCGTAGTCAGCGATTTCAAAAATCGG
>JAFAGX010000568.1 GCA_019237515.1 Acidobacteriaceae bacterium | reverse complement strand
GTCATTGGCAAAAGCGCTCCCTGGTTCATTCTCGCGGTCATGCTGTTCAGCTATGCGGTACGTGCGCTGTACATCGAATCCAGCAGCATGTTCGTGCGAGGCGGCGTGTACCGCGTCGTGAAAGAAGCCATGGGGGGCACCCTGGCGAAGTTCTCTGTATCGGCGCTGCTGTTTGACTATGTGCTCACCGGCCCGATCAGCGCCGTGTCTGCCGGGCAGTACCTGGCAGGTTTCATCGAAGACATGGGCATCTACCTGCATCATCCCCTGGCGTTTTCTGAGGACCACTTTGCAGCGGTTTTTGCGGTGCTCATTGTTTTTTACTTCTGGTGGAAAAATATCCAGGGCATTCACGAATCGAGCAAAAAAGCGCTGCAGATTATGGTCATCACAACCGTGATGGTCGTGATTCTGATCCTTTGGTGCAGTATTACGCTGTTGCGCGTGCCGATCCAGATCCCTCCGAATCCCTTACATGCGGGAGTGATGAAGCTGAATAAGGAGTCACTCGGGTGGTTGTTTGGAACGCCTTTTGCTCATCTCACGTGGATCATCATGTTTGTGGGTTTCGGCCATTCTGTGCTTGCGATGAGCGGCGAAGAAACGCTGGCGCAGGTCAATCGCGAGATTCAGCATCCCAAACTCAAAAATCTCGAAAAAACTGGCCTGGTCATCTTCGTCTACAGCTTGCTCTTCACGTCGCTGGTTTCATTTTTTGCGGTGATGATCATCCCGGACCACGTGCGTCATAACTATTTTGCCAACCTGATCGGCGGAATCACGATTTATCTGGTCGGGCCGATGAGCCTGAAGCTGGTGTTTCATGCGTTCGTGGTGATTGTGGGAGCGTTGATTCTGGCAGGCGCGCAGAACACATCGATTGTCGGAGCCAATGGGGTTCTTAACCGGGTGGCGGAAGATGGAGTACTTACGTCGTGGTTTCAGAAGCCGCATAGCAGGTACGGCACCAGCCATCGCATCATCAACCTGATCGCTGGTATGCAGCTGCTGACCATTGTCGCCAGCCTCGGTAACGTCTATATGCTGGCTGCCCTGTATGCGTTTGGCGTGATCTGGAGTTTTGCATTGAAGTCGCTGGCGGTTTTGGTGCTTCGTTATACGGACCCGGAGAACCGGGAGTGGAAGGTTCCGGGGAATTTCCATATTGCTGGGCGCGAGATTCCCGTCGGCTTAGTGCTGATTTCGGCTGTATTGTTGCTGACGGCGATCGTGAATCTGTTCACGAAGTCGGAGGCGACGATCGCTGGTGTGACCTTCAGTTTCATCTTCTTCGCTGTATTCACGTACTCAGAGCACCGCGTCGCCCGAGAACGGCACGGCAAACCTGAGAACCTGGACCAGTTTCGCATTTACGGGAATCAGGAGTTGGGCAGCGGGGCTTTGGGAGTGCGGCCCGGGAACATTCTGGTTGCGGTACGGGATCCCCGCAATCTTTATTATTTGCGTGATGTTCTGCGAGGCACCAATACGCTTCGACAGGATGTCGTGGTGATGACGGCGCGTCTCTACCACCGCGAGCATACGTTCAGTGGCAGCACGATTTTGGATGCCTCGCAGGTGTTTGATCATTACGAGCAGGAATTGTTCACGGCGGCTGTAGCCGTGGCCGAAAAAGAAGGCAAACCCGTGTCGCTGCTCGTCGTGCCAGCAACTGACGTTTTCGAGGCGATCATCGTGACGGCGCAGCGGCTGGATTCGAGCCGCATCGTGTGCGGACTTTCAAACAAGCTCACAACGGACGAGCAAGCCAAGCTAACTGGCGATGCCTGGGAACGGTTGCCGGAGCCGCGACCCCGGCTGGCGCTTGAGATCCATGCTCCGAACGGGTCGGTTCATGAGTATTCGCTGGGCCCGCATACGCCTCGTCTGCGGCCGCAGGACCTTGAATTGATGCACAAAGTGTGGCTCGACGTGACGTCAGACCCGAAGCTTGCGGGGGCGCATCACTACCACATTGTCGCTGTGGCGTTGCAGGAACTGCAGCGGGAGCTTGGTAGTCCAGAACGGGCGGAAGTACTGGCAAAGCTGTTGGATGAAATGCACCGGGATGGTCAGAACGGTGGCTAAATAGCGGATCGACTGCGCGTTTCGGCCGGAGTTGACAGCGCCTACGTGCACTCATGCTCCCACCCCGAAACCGCGGAGGGTGCGCCAGCGTCAGCTAGACGGGCTTCCAGGCGTGTAAAGAACAGTTACAGTTTTCTCATTCCCTCAAAAGGGAAACATCCCTTACCTCAAAAGGGTGCCTTACCTGTCCTACCTTAGTAGATAAGAAAATCCCACGATTTAGGGTTGTGGCTGAAGTTTTGGTTGTTTCACACTCTCCCCAGATCGTGAGGCAAAAGCGATGAATATTTCCAGGAGTGAGGACATAGCTTTGGCGGCAACAACAGGAAGCTTTGGTGGGGATCCCGCGAGTTTGTCGCACATATATGGTCAGCAATTTGAGCCACGACCTAGTTCTAACGGCGCGCCGATCGTTTTTTTAATAAGCGACAACCTTTCCGAACAGGAATCCCTGAAATCGCTCATCAAGCGTCAAGGATGGCAGTTTGAGTGGTTCGAGTCGGCGAGCACCTTTCTCGCACGGCCGCGACCGATGGTTCCAA
>JAFAGX010000491.1 GCA_019237515.1 Acidobacteriaceae bacterium | reverse complement strand
TACCTAAAGGAATTCCCGCAATTGACCTGATCCCGACACTGTAATGTGCAACTGTCACGGTTTCATCTCCCATCAACGGTGCGTATGGAAACGCCACGCGGAGAAATACCTGACCCGAAGTTTTTTGACCTTTGGACCCAAATTTCGGAGGAACATGACCCCAACCGCCGAGCGCCGCTAATGGAACAGCTGATTTATTTGCTCGCGCGAGAACAGGCTCGAATCAAGGCCGAGATCAGAGCTCGTGACAGCAGGGCTGACGGAGCTAGCAATCGAGGGGAATAGCCCTCCGTAGGCTAGTCACTTAAGGTTCCTACAATAAGCACCCGATAGTCGATTTAAAACTCGGAAGCTACAATTCGGATTAGTTTAGTAGTTGACAGGACGATCTTAGGTTAGCGTCGCGTGCTTGCGACATTCGACCTTCATGATCGTCCTAAGTTTTTGTACCACTTTTCAGCGAGTTTTCCCGCGATCCGTGGCATTCTCTGTGCCAATTATTTTGTCCGGCCGCCTTCCACTTTGAGTTTCTCACTCGCTGCCGCCTGCGCAGCAGCCAGACGAGCAGTCAACACGCGGAATGGCGAGCAGGCCACATAATCCATTCCAACCTGATGGCAGAACTCGACGGACGACGGTTCGCCACCGTGCTCACCGCAGATTCCAATTTCCAGGTGCGGACGCGTTTTGCGCCCGCGCTCGATTCCGATGCGGACCAACTCCCCAACTCCTTCGCGGTCGAGAACAGCAAACGGATCTTGTTTGAGAATGCCTTCAGCAAGATAAGTCGGCAGAACTTTGTTGATGTCGTCGCGCGAGAAACCGAACGTGGTCTGTGTTAGGTCATTCGTTCCAAAGCTGAAGAACTCAGCTTCCTTGGCGATCTCGTCGGCGATCAAAGCTGCGCGAGGCAATTCAATCATCGTGCCGACTAAGTAGTGAACTTCGCGTCCTTTCTCCGCGAACACTTCGCCGGCCACGCGACGAACAATTCCGGCCTGATTTGCCATTTCCTTAAGCGTTGCCGTTAATGGAATCATCACTTCCACATGCGTCTTCACGCCATCTTTTTCGACGGCGACGGCCGCTTCGAAAATTGCCCGCGCCTGCATTTCCGTGATTTCCGGATACGTGATTCCCAGTCGGCAACCGCGATGGCCGAGCATCGGATTAAACTCGTGCAGCTCTTCCACTCGGCTGAGGACCTGGGGAAGAACTTTCTTAAGATCGGCGGCCGTCTTTGCTCCGAAACGAGAATACCTCTCGACCATTGATTTCTTCTGCTTGCCGTCTGCGTGCGGAAGAATCGCGATCTCGACCATCAATTCTTCGCGTTTGGGCAGGAACTCGTGCAGTGGGGGATCGAGCAGCCGAATCGTGACTGGCAGGCCATCCATGGCGCGGAACAGGCCCTCGAAATCCGATCGCTGCATCGGTAGAAGTTTCTTCAAAGCCGCGCGACGCTCTTTCTCGTCGCGAGCCATAATCATGGCCTGCATGTGAGGAATACGATCTTCGGCGAAGAACATGTGCTCCGTGCGGCAGAGGCCAATGCCTTCCGCTCCGAATGCCCGGGCCTGAATCGCGTCGCGCGGAATATCAGCGTTGGCACGGACACCAATCTTGCGGAAGGGCTCAGCCCAGCTAAGCAACTTCGTCAACTCAGGATCGTCGGGGCTTGCTTCCACGGTCTTGAGCTTGCCCTTGATCACGCGGCCAGTGGTTCCATCGAGTGAAATCCAGTCGCCTTCTTTGAAGACTTGCCCTTTCACCCGCATCTCGCGGGTATGTTCGTTAACCTGAACTTCACCCGCGCCGGCCACGCAGCACTTTCCCATGCCGCGTGTGACCACAGCGGCGTGACTCGTCATTCCGCCGCGCGAAGTAAGAATGCCGGCTGCGACCTCCATACCATGAATGTCTTCGGGAGTCGTTTCGGCGCGCACCAGGATGACCGGGTTCTTTTTCTGCCCGTGTCCGGCTTTTTCGACTGCATCATCGGCTGTAAAAACGATTTGCCCTACAGCCGCGCCAGGCGAAGCGGGTAATCCCTTATCGGTGAGGATACTTTCCGGCTTGATTTCTTTTTCATCAAGCCGTGGAACCAGGAAATCGTACAGCTGATTCGGTTCGACGCGGAAAATTGCTTCTTCCTTGGTGATTAAACCTTCTTCCACCATCTGGATGGCAACTCGCACCGCGGCGCGACCGGTCCTCTTGCCATTACGCGTTTGCAGCATATAAAGCTTGCCGTCCTGAATTGTGAATTCAAAATCCTGCATATCGCGGTAGTGCTTTTCCAGACGAGTGGTAATTTCGTGGAGCTGCCGATAAACATCGGGCATAATCTTTTCCAGTTCGCGAATGTGAATGGGAGTGCGAATGCCCGCGACGACATCTTCTCCCTGAGCATTCATCAAAAACTCACCATAAAACTCTTTGTTTCCGGTGGCAGGATTGCGAGTAAAGCCGACGCCGGTGCCGCTGGTTTCGCCAAGATTGCCGAAAACCATGGCTTGCACGTTCACTGCGGTACCGAGTTCGTCAGAAATATTGTTGATGCGGCGATAATGCTTGGCGCGATCGTTGTTCCACGAACGAAAAACCGCATCGCGGGCCATCGTCAATTGCTCATTTGGATCCTGCGGGAAGTCGCGTTTGGCGTGCTTCTTCACAACCTTTTTATATTCGCTGATGACTTCTCTTAACGCTTTCGCGTCGAGATCGGTGTCGAGCTTGGCTTTTTTCTGCTTCTTCTTGGCGTCGAAAACTTCATCGAAGGCCGATTTGGGGATCTCCAGGACGACATTGCCGAACATCTGGATCAATCGTCGATACGAGTCATAGGCGAAACGCGGATTGCTGCTGCGCTTGACCAGCGCTTCCACACTCTCATCGTTCAGGCCGAGATTGAGGATCGTGTCCATCATCCCGGGCATGGAAAACTTCGCGCCGGAACGCACGCTGACCAGCAGCGGATTGTCGCCTTTGCCAAGTTTCTGCCGTTGCAACTGCTCCAGGTGATCGAGCGCATCTTCCATCTGGCGATCAACTGCAACCGACGCCTGACCATGGCGCATGAATTCGCGACAGGCTTCAGTTTGGATGGTGAAGCCGGGCGGGACCGGCAAACCGGCGTTCGTCATTTCGGCCAGACCGGCACCTTTGCCGCCAAGATCGTCTTTCATTTTGCCGTTGCCATCGGCTTTTCCGTCGCCAAAGAAGTAGACGTACTTCGTAGTTTGCGGCTTCGATGTTGTGATTTCTGTTTCGGAGAGAGTCGTAGTAGCCATATATGAGTCCTCTATTTTGAAATTTCTGCGTTTGCGAGTTCGCCAGTGGAATTCGGAGTTCCATCGCTCTCGCTTAACGAACTGTTTTTGTTGTCATTCCGAGCGAAGCGAGGAATCTGCAGTTCGATCTTCTCGCCCCAAGCCTCAGACAAATCCTGCCAGGTTGGATTTATGCTTTTTATCAATGCCAGCCGTTTCGCTCGTGTCCATGCCTTCATCTGCTTTTCACGTGCAATTGCATTGTTTACGTAGCGAAACACTTCGTAGTACACGAGTCGATCGATCTTGTACTGATTGGTGAAACCGTCAAAGGTACCGGCCTTGTGCTGTGGAGCGCGACGGCATACTTCGTCTGTGATGCCGGTGTATGGAGTTAGTGATCTGCTGGCCATGGTGTACACGTAATAGCGCCGTTCCGCCTTCAACTGCAGATCCCTCGCTTTGCTCGGGATGACAACAAAAACCCTGAACCTCTCTTTAAGACTTGCCCTCGATTACGATTTCGGAAAAGTCCGCAATCGTGGAAAAGTTTATTAGCAGCGTCTGCAAGAGTGCCAGACGATTCGCACGGATGTTCTCGTCATCAACCATGACCATGACCTTGTCAAAAAAATGGTCAACAACCGGGCGAAGCCTGGAAATTTCCATGAGCGCCTCGTCATACCTACGATTCTCGCGGAGCTTCTCCACGATTTCCGACGTTATGGGAATCTGCGATCCCAGCTCACGTTCAACTTCGTCATGAAGAAACTCAGGCTCAATTTCGGCGGCTACGCGCTTCCTGTTCTCAACCGCTTGCCGAAGAATATTCTTTATCCTCTTGAACGCAACTGATATTGATTCGAAATCAGCTGACGGTCGAATTCTGGTGACGGCTCCGGCTCTTGCCAGTGCATTCACCACATCGTCGGCATCGGCAGCGAGCACCGCGGCAACAACATCGTATTTGAATCCCAGCGTCTCCCGCAGGTAGAACTCCAGGCGTTCACGAAAAAATGCCTTCGTGCTTGTGCCGTAGTTCGCGTTTGCGACGAAGTTCCTTTCGGCCGCCGATCCGCGATACGCTTCCCGGGCATATTCCGTGAGCTGGCTGAGTAAGATCGGCAGCTTGTGCTCCGCGATAATCTTCACAATCCCATTTGCCTGGCGGCGCAAGGCAAACGGATCTCTTGATCCAGTTGGCTGCAGGCCCAAAGCAAACATGCCGGCAATAGTGTCAGCTTTATCTGCGATGGACAGCACGGCGCCTTCAATCGTTCGCGGGACCGAAGCCTCCATCGATTCTGGTTTGTACTGATCGTAGATGGCTTGCGCGATCAAGTGTCGCGTGCTTTCGGGCAGATCGGAATCAAGTTCTTGTACCTGCGCGTAAAGTCCACCGACGACGCCTTGTAACTCGGTGAACTCTTTCACCAGTTCGGTGGTCAGATCGGTTTTGGCCAGATAAGCAGATTTGTGGACGATACCGGGGCGAATCGGCACCCCACTCTGGAGGATGATCTCGCAAAGCCAACTGCAGAGCCGTTGTACCCGCAGAGTTTTCTCATAGTAGCTGCCCAAGTCCTTCTGAAATGTCACATGCTTGAGCAGCGGCATTCGATCGCGCAACGGGAGCTTCTGGTCGGTTTCCCAGAAGAACCGAGCGTCATTGAATCGCGCACGGAGGACGCGTTCGTTGCCGTGGCGGATCAGGCCTTTCGGATCACCATCTGTATTTAGCACCGCGAGAAAATGCGGCAGCAAATTGCCACTGACGTTTTCGAGTGCAAAGTATTTCTGATGATCGCGCATCACCGTCACGAGAACTTCTTCCGGCAATTGCAGGAACTCGCGATCAAAGTTTCCCAGGATGACCGATGGCCATTCGGTGAGATTCACCACTATATCGAGAAGAGTTTTGTCTTCACGCCAACGGGCGCCAGGAATTGACCGAGTAGCTGCATCCAACGCTTTGCGAATTTGGTGCTCGCGCGCTTCGCGTCCAAGCACCTTCGCCTCACGCAACGCTGCGACGTAAGCGTCGCCAGCGGCCGCGACACGAACAGGGCGGTCGCCCAAAATCCGGTGGCCACGCGACTCATTGTCTGCGCCAACGCCATCGAATTCCAAGGGGATTACCTGGTCGTCGAGCATGGCGACAAGCCAGCGCACAGGACGTACAAAGAGCTCTCCCGGTTTGCGCCAATACATGTTTTTTGGCCAGTAAATCTGTGCGAGTTCGGGAGGGAGATTTTCGATCAAGACGTCAGCTGCCGAGCGACCACCCTTCTCGGTTTCCGCACAAATACGGCGGCCTTTCTCGGTTTCCACGATTTGAAGTGCTTCCACTGAGACCCGCTCTCGTTGCGCGAACGACTCGGCCGCTTTTGTAGGTTTTCCGTCCTTATAAGCTGCGCTCTCTGGTGGCCCAAGAACCTTACTCTTAAAAATCGGCTGTCTTTCGGCGGTTGCGATGAGGATCCCCAATCGGCGTGGAGTGGAAAACGTCTTAGCTTTTGCCTCCGACAGGGAGTGCCGCTTAAAAAATTCTCCCAAGCGGCGCGCAAGTTCGGCCTCAGCCGCATCGATCATGCGCGCAGGAATTTCCTCACAACCGATCTCGAGAAGGAAGTCAGGCATTCTGCAAGCATTTATTGTCGCAGAAATTCAGAGTGCCTGCTTGTGAGCCAGGTCACAAATATTATCGGAATTGGCGTTTATCGATGAATGAAAACAGTAGTTCTCGGGTGAATGCTATGGTGATGTTTGTGAAGGGCTTACCTCAGTTTCAGACCGTCCAAAACGGTATCGCAGGATCCACTTGCTTGGGACCGGCTGGCCGTCGACCTGGGCAGGCTCGAACTTCCACTGACGGGCAGATTCGAGAGCCAGACGAGCAAAATATTTGCTTGGGCCCGATCTCTCAAGCTTGGCCGCGGATACGCTGCCACTATCGTCGACCTCGAGAGCGACATTGACCCTGATTTTGCGCTCAATCGTATTTCGCGCAGTGTGCGAGACATTTGGCATCACTCGTTCGGCCACGGAACTTTTCACGATTCCCGTTCGCGGGTTCTTCACGACCGGCGGCGGTGTCGCGGGAGCGGCAACGACGGTGCTTTCCTGCTTAGCGCGCGCTTGCGAGGTCTTAGCCGTTGACCCTCGGTGAGCGACGAACCACATCAGTGCCAATATCACGATGAGGGCAAGTTGAGCGAGAACTAAAGGCTTGGTGCGCGATTTCCTAACCGGAGCAGCGGCCGGGGCAGGTTCCAAGAGGGCTTTAATCTGCTCGAGTGTGCAGCGCTCGGCAGGATCCAACCGGAGACACTCCTGAACAATCTGGTGGAACGGTTCGGGAATGGAATCCGGAACCGCAGGTGGCGTTTTAGTGACTCGGTCCCAGGCTGGCGGATGCTGATTCAGGGCGGCAACCACTGTTATGCCGAGTGACCAGACGTCCGCTGCCACAGAAAGCGTTTCACTCACAACCTCGGGCGCATCGTAAGGCCCGAGTTCGTCCGACCGGTAGTCCTGTTCGCCCACAGCTTGTATTCCATCGCTGGAAATCTTTAAGCGGTCAGTGACCGCCATGATGTTCGAAGGTTTCAAATGACCGTGAACAAAGCCCTTCTGATGCAGGAATGCAAGAACGTCAGCGGCCGCCCGCAGCATTTCCTCCGCTTCGGTCGGCGTTAACGGCCTGGAAGGCAATATCTGAGAAAGATCTTCGTCGGCAAACTCCATGACTACGTAGACACGCGGATTCGAGTTGATCTCGCAGCAGCCGACATGAAAGATGCGGAGAAGGTGGGGATGAGAGAGTTTTGCGACCGCTTCGAGTCGAGCTAACAGCCGCTCGCCATTTTCGCCATCGCCAGGAAAAACTTTAATAACGGCTTTTTGCGACTCTTGGTCAGGCAACTCGGTAAGATAAACCTCGCTGTGGCCGGAACTCCCTAGCTTCTGAAGAAGAGGGAATTTCGCGTCGACCATTCGTGCGCTTTGCCTCTCGAGCACCGCTGCGGTATTCATAAATAATCTCGTTGCCCCATGTTATCTATATTTGATCTCACCGGGGTTTGGGCAGCAGAACTGCCACTATA
>JAFAGX010000448.1 GCA_019237515.1 Acidobacteriaceae bacterium | reverse complement strand
AATCGTTACTTACGGGGGTTTGCTAGAGCGGACAAACAGAGCCGGTAACGTTCTGCGCCAGCTAGGTGTCGATATCGAACAGCGCGTGCTGTTAGCTGTTCTCGACAGTCCCGAGTTCCTCTACTGCTTTTTTGGAGCAATCAAGATTGGAGCTGTGGCCGTTCCAGTCAATCCGTTGCTTAAAGCGCAGGATTACGAATACCTTCTCAATGACACCAGGGCGCGGGTTGCGATTGTCAGCGCGGCCACGCTAGCCGAGTTTGAAAAAATCTCTCCCGCCCGGTTGCGCTATTTGAAAGGAATTGTTGTGGTCGGTTCTGGGCAGGCCGATTTCGCCAGTTTCTGCGAACTGATGATGGCAGCACCTGCGGAACTCCAATCCGAACCTACCCACAAAGATGATGTGGCGTTCTGGCTTTACTCGTCAGGCAGTACGGGCGCACCCAAAGGATGCGTTCATCTCCATCACGATATGGTGATTTGCGCTGAGAGCTATGCAAAGGGCATTTTACGGATGAATGAAAGCGATCGCTGTTATAGCGTGGCTCGGCTGTTTTTTGCTTATGGCCTTGGCAATGCAGGCTATTTTCCGCTCTACTGCGGTGCCACAACAATTTTGTCGCCGGCGCGACCGACGCCGGCGGGGATCTTTGCAGATATCGAGCGCTATCGTCCGACGCTTTTTTTCTCAGTGCCAACGAACTACGCTGCTTTGTTGGCGCACCAGCGAGGAGATCGGAAGGATTTCAATCTTTCCAGCGTTCGACATGCTGTTTCTGCCGGAGAGTCTTTACCCGCTCCGCTGTTTGAGAGATTCAAGCAGCGCTTTGGGGTTGAGATCCTCGATGCATGGGGATCGACAGAGACGCTGCACATGGGACTGGCAAATTCTCCGGGTGAGGTTCGGGCGGGATCCAGCGGCAAGATCATACCCGGCTACGAAGCTAAGATTACGGACGACGTTGGAAACCCGGTTCCTGTTGGGGAAATTGGCCAGTTGTTCATCAAGACGGATTCCACATGCACCTGCTATTGGAACCAACACGAAAAATCCAACGAAACGTTTCAAGGGGCATGGTTTCGTACTGGGGATAAGTACTATCAGGATGAAGAGGGATACTTCTGGTACGCGGGGCGCGCCGACGACTTGTTCAAAGTGAATGGCCGCTGGCTGAGTCCTACGGAAGTCGAGAGCGCTTTGATTGCTCACCCGGCAGTGCGCGAGGCCGGTGTTGTCGGCCGGGAAGATGGCGCCGGACTTACGAAACCAGCGGCTTTCATAGTTCTTAACGAAAGCTTTCTTCCGAACGATACGCTCTGCCGCGAACTGCAGGATTGGGTGGGCAAGAAACTCAGCAGCTACAAGAGACCGCAGTGGATCGAATACGTTCCGGAATTGCCCAAGACCGCGACCGGCAAACTGCAGCGCTTCAAGTTACGTGAGCTTCAGAGAACAAATGCGGCCCAGAATCTCGGTCGGACACATCGAAGCTCCACTAAATGAGCCGATCGGTCTTTGATCCAGAACCGTTTCCTGGGTGACCGGTGAATGGGTTACTCGAAAATTACAGTCTTGTTGTCATACAGCAAAATGCGGTTCTCAATGTGCCATCGCACGGCGCGAGAGAGCACGACTTTCTCGAGATCGCGCCCCTTTTCAACCAGGTCTTCGAGGGTGTCTTTGTGCGAGATGCGTTGAACACCTTGCTCGATGATGGGGCCATCATCGAGAGCCTCTGTGACGTAATGCGCGGTGGCTCCAATCAACTTCACTCCTCGCCGATACGCCTGCAGATGTGGTTTGGCTCCGACGAATGCGGGCAAGAACGAATGATGAATGTTGATGATGCGTTGCGGGTAAAGCCGTATGAAATCAGAAGACAAAACCTGCATGTAACGCGCGAGCACGATGAGATCGACCTTGTGGCTTTGCAGAATTGCGTGTTCCTGCCGCTCGACTTCGGGTTTGTTCTCTTTAGTGACGGGAATCACCTGATAGGGAATACTGTAAAACTCTGCATCCCGCCGAGCATCAGGGTGGTTGCTCACAATTACTG
>JAFAGX010000325.1 GCA_019237515.1 Acidobacteriaceae bacterium | reverse complement strand
CCAAACTCACAAATACTGGAGTGGGATCGCTTTTTCCCAGGTAGAGATATCCCGTATACGTGATCGAAAAGTTGGAAGTTAATTCTCCTGCGCCATGCCCGAGATCGTCAGGGTCAAAGCCGTTTACGATTTTTATGACGGATTTCTTGGGAAAAGTTTGTTGCAACCATTGCACCCACGGATCAGAGACTGTGACCAGGATATCGGCGCTGCGCAGCGTGTGTTTCTCCAACCGTCTTTGTAAAAAACCCATGCCCCACGGCGCCGTTCCGGCGTCACTCCAAAGATCTCTCAAGTCAGCAATCCATGGGCATCCCCACATTGACTTCGCGTGCGAGGCAATAATGTGGCCGGAGTTTGCTGGTGATGTGCTGAGGATCGCATCAATTCGCTCGCGTTTCGCGAACTCCTCAAGCGCCTTCACCCCGAAAGGAACCCATCCCTTGTACTCATCCGGGTAGATAATTGCTGCTCTGAGCCATTTGGCAACAGGGTTAGGCATCTGTTGTTTCGTAGTCGATGCGGTCTGTTGGCCGGCGAAGTCTAATTGCCGGGCGGGTCTCACTTTTTGAACGAAACCCAAGCGGGCTTTGAAGTCTGCCAGGATATCGCGATGCCCGGTTTCAATGATTTGGTGGTGGTTTGGTTTGCGCCCTGGCAACTCCGGCGTCAAAGCCACTGCTTCCCAGCCAAACCGCGGCAGATGTTTCGCCAGTCCGCCGGCGCGAACCGCTCCCACTTTAACCGAGGGCGGGAAAAAGGATGAAATCAGTAACACTCGTCGCATAAGCTGAATTCTGTGTGTGATCCATAGATTATGACGCTCGACAGAGGTTTGCTATTGCTTAGAAGCGTAAGCCCCTATGTCTCCGGATTCGCGCTGGCCGCGCGCCACACCATCGAAATCGAGCGTCGGGATACATGGCGCGAGCCCGGATGCAAGAGCGCAATCCCCTCTCGTTCCACGATCTTTCAGCGGGCTTTTAGGATCCAGGTGGAAGTCGCCCGTCCAGGCGTTGTCCTGATAACTGACCACCAGGTTGCTGAGGGCGGTTGAGCTGAGATTCGTTCCCTGCGACTTCGAAGTCACTCCAGTGGGTAGCTCACAGCCCCCTCGATAGCAATCCCTATCGCCGTAAAAAACGGCAATCTTATTGTTTGTTCCGGGCGTATTGACGCAGTTGCTGTCGCCAGTTCCCGAATAATTACTCGCCAGATAATTGTTGAAAACGTGATCGGTGCTTGTGCCAGCGCCGTTGTCCCCGCCATTACTCTCCAGCAAAATCCCGCCAGATGCCCCCCCATTGGCTCCCGCGACGTGTACTCCACAGCCGTAGCCATTGCGGATCACCAGATTGTTATTGATGGTGGTGTGCAGGCCACGCGCTCCCACTGGGCACGGTGAACTGCCGTCGTCGGCCGAATCCGCTCCGTCCAGCATGATGCCTCCAACATAGTTGTGAATTACGGTGTTGTTGGCAATCACCGAATCGCAATTGTTGTGGTAGGAATGTATGCCGTAACCGGCCGCATTGGAAACCACGTTGTTGGTAACGATGGCCCTGTAGCCTTGGAGATAGATCCAGTGATTGGTTGTGCCGCCGATGCCTCCGGCGCCCCGAGGACAGCCGCCGCCCACTCCAGTGTGATCGAGGATATTCGAATCGAACGTCACATCGTGGGTCACGTTGTACATGCCCACCCCGGACCCGTTGGGGTTGGCAGAGCAATTCGTTCCTACGTCATGGATATAGCTGTTACGCAAGCTGCTGTAATTGCCGCGGGCCTGGCTGGGATCGCTGACATTTGCGCCGAAATAAAAGCCGGCGCCGATATTGGGAGCGGTGAGTTGAATCCCGATGACGTCAACGTAGTTGCCCTGCGAGCGCCAGAATGTGTTGTTGAAAATGCAGGCGTACTGGACATCGCACACGAACTGGATTCTCTGGCTGGAAGTCCCGTCATGCGTTGTCACAGGTTTGTATTCGGAGCTGCCGTAGGTGCCAGGTAGCAGATGTACGATTGTGCCGTCACGTCCTAGCTGTAGTTCGCTGTCTGCTTGTGTGATAGTCGCCCAAGGCTTTTTCTTAGATCCGTCTCCGAAGCGGTCATTCCCCGAAGGCGAGACGTAGTACTCTTTGATCCTCAGCCCGGGACGCGGCTTGATGCCTAGGTCCTTGCGAGGTATATGAACCGCTGCAGGTGTTTCAGACCGTGACTGTGCTTGGTCACCTGTCCTGTCCATGGATCGAGAGTCACTCGGGCGCTGCAAAACACCAGAGAGATCCGTCGTACTCACCGCTGACTCTGCAGCTCCCGACCTGAATCGGCTTCGAGCGCTCACTATCATCCAGCAAACGAGGACAGCACCCAGCAGCATAGTTAGATTACGGCTCAATCTTTTCAATCGTGGTTCCTCTTGGTGGGTATGGGTGCAGTGCGATTAGGTCGCAAAACTCGACCTGATGCGGCCGAAATTTTGTCGAAAAGCATTCTCCGGAACCGCTTGCCTTGCTTTAGAAGATCAAGTTCGCGCATCGGCTTGGGGACTGGACAGCACACCTAAGCCATCTGCCACGCGGGATGCTTTAAGCGGTGCTTTTCGACCAGGTGTAAACCGCGTCCGTAATCGTAAGAATGGTTGTTCCACAAACCAATATGAGCCGCTCGCTAGCGCCACCACGGTCAGAATTGCCAACGATTGCCAAACCCATGGCCGCGTGCCCGTCACTTTCTGAGCTAGGATAACCGCATGTCCATGATACAAGTAGATCGAGTAAGAAATCGTTCCAAGATATCGAACCCAGCGCCAGTTTAGTACCGCGCCAAACGCAATGGAACTATGGGCCAACGATTGTACGATGAGGACTGCTATTAGCACCGGGTCAATTATGAAGCCGATGGCATCGCGATAGTAGTGCCCATATCGATCGGTGCATATAGCGGAACAGACGAGCAGTCCAACCGTCACCCATATCGTTGATGGAACAGCCACAAGCCCACGCCACAGCCAGGCCCAAATTCCCGTTCTTAACGCCACGGCCAACAGGCAGCCGATCATGAGGTGGTCGGCTCTCGTATCGAATGCTTGGTAGATATATTGTTGCTTGATGTGGAAACCAAAGATGAGAAGTTCACGGTAAAGCCATACCGCTGCGATCGCCCATAACAGGAATCGCACGCGACGGCTGTTTTGCCTCAGCCACAAGAACGTGATCGGCCATAAGAGATAAAATTGTTCTTCCACCCCTAACGACCACGTATGACTCAGCCCGGTTTTTGGGTCCCCAATCAGCGCCTGGTAATAATTGCCGACGTATAACAACGATGCGATTGCTTGACCGATTGCGAGGTGTCGCTCGAGGACGATATGTCCTCCGACCAGCAAAAGCCAGTACACATAAAATGCGGGTATGATACGCAAGCATCTGCGCATATAAAACATGCTCAGAGACACTTCGCCGAAGCGTTCCTCCTCTTTGAGCAGCAGCCAGGTAATCAGAAACCCACTCAAAACAAAAAACGCTAAAACACCCATGCCTCCAGGGAAAGAAGGCAAGAAGCAGTGATAGAAGACCACAAGGAAAGCTGCAAAAGCGCGCAGTCCGTCCAGAGATGGTAGGTGGCTTTGGTCAAGCGCCTGGGAAAGCGATGGGGGCAAATGCTTGCGGCCGACAAACCAACTCTGGTTTTGATGTGTACTCATTTTATGAATCCGGGGGTACTTAAAGGCGACTTTTCCACCTTCTACTCACCTGCGCGCTGCTCTGTTGCACATGGATG
>JAFAGX010000231.1 GCA_019237515.1 Acidobacteriaceae bacterium | reverse complement strand
AAAACAACCAGAGTCACGGCCAGAAAAAGAAGTTGTGCACGCCTGATCATCCACTGCTCGCACCTAATGATTTATAGCGGTTGAGCCAGACAGATGAAAGCACCAGCGCTCAACCGCTCTTGCTATTTCTTGCATCCGAGGATGTTCGGCTATTTGCAGGAAGATTGCCTTCGGCCAATTGCCAAGCTGCTCGGCCTAATAACCGTCAAAGAGATTCTCCCCGTGACCCTTGAAGATCTCGCGAAACTTCTCTTTCAGCTGTTGCTTCCATCCCGTCGATTCGCGGATTTCTGAAGGGTGGGCACGTATTGCGAAGCCCCACTCGCTCGCGGTGATTACCTTCGTGGCCATAGAAGATCCTCGATCAATGTAGTTGTCGTGGACCTGAGTAACCGGAACGAGCGCGTTATGCAGACCTTAATCTAGGTATAAGAACAAATACGTAAAAACAATCTTTTGAGCCCGAGCCGCCCGGGCTGAGGTCCATTCTTACGTTAGGACGATTTGGTCGATTAGCCGGTGATATCGGTCACGGTTAACTGTGTCTTGGCTCTCGGGCTAGCGGGTGTTGGGATCACCCTGAAGTCTACTAAACTGGCTGCAAATCGGCTGAACTGGGAACCCCCATGCTCATCGCATCCGCGGTACATGGGGTTCATCCAGAGTTTTTGCTTATATCATCGGATTTGCCGATTCGATTCAAGTGATTTACCGGGACCAAGCCAATCGGGCCCTCGAATTTCCGCCCGGGCCGCCACGCTAGTCCGACCCATGACCCAAAAGCTCGGCCCCGTTTGCTTGAGCGCGGCTTCCAGCCTTACCAGCGCAGGTGGGTGTACGATTGCCTCCAGCGGTTTCGCGCGCCAGAGTTTACTGAACGTTCCGGGGAACTCCGTTGAATCGGTTAGGAAATAATGAAATCCAAAGAGATGCTGTCTGCGCTTTCGGAGCCGTTCTGAGGCCTGCATGAAAATCCTTTCAACCCCCGGCGCTTTGTTGAACGGAATGGCATTCCTGGTGCTTTGCCTATTCCTGAGCGGTTGTCGTACGCGTCCCTCTGACGCGCGGACTGCGATTGAGTTCAGCAAAATTCCTCCGGCAGCGCAGGGTGGACGGGAGAGAGTCGATACCATCGCGGGGCGGGTTGTCGGTGCCCGCCCCGGACAGCACATCGTTATTTATGCCCGGAGTGGACCATGGTGGGTGCAGCCCTGGCCCGACCGGCCCTTTATTGCAATAAACACAGATGGAACATGGAGCACGGAAACCCATTTGGGTTTTGAATACGCAGCGTTATTGGTGGATCAGGACTATCGTCCGCCACCGACAATGGATGTTGCACCAACGCAAGCTGGGCCCGTGGTCCTGGTGAAGTTGGTGAAAGGACTTGGCGAGCCTCAACTCGCGCCGACAAAACCGCTGCACTTCAGCGGATACGACTGGAAAGTACGAACCATCGCCAGCGATCGCGGAGGGATGAACAATCTCTACTCCGGCGACAACGCCTGGGTGGATGCCGCGGGTGCCATGCATTTGAGCATCTTCAAGAAGCAAGACGAGTGGTCGTGCGCGGAGGTTGTACTCGATCGAAGCCTCGGGTATGGGACATATCTCATGACCGTTCGCGACACTTCTAAACTGGAGCCGGCGGCCGTGTTCAGCCTGACAACGTTTGATGATTCCGGCGGCGACCAATACTACCGGGAGCTGGACATTGAAATCGGCCGCTGGGGAAACGCTCTGAGCAAGAGCAATGCGCAGTACGGCATTCAGCCGTTTTACGTCCCGGGAAATGTATTCCCGTTCAACGTTCCCTCCGGCACGGTTACGCACTCGATGCGGTGGGAGTCCGGGCGGTCTAGCTTCAAGACCTGGAGAGGATCATCAATAAATCCTGCCGGTTCCGGAGTGATCGAACACGAATTTAATTCCGGAATACCATCGCCGGGACAAGAAAGAGTGCAATTGCTGTTTTATGTCGTTGCCAGCGAGAAGTATCCCATGCAAAAAAACAGCGAGGTTGTAATTGAGAAGTTTCAATACTTCCCGTAATTGGCCCTTGTCATTCCGAGGGGTAGCGGCGGGACTGATAGCACTCAGCTTTGCTCTGCCAGCGTTTGCCAGCGAGGCCGACCGAATCCTGTCGCAATATGTACGCACAAGCTGGGGACCGGAAAAGGGCTTTCCGGGAGGATCGATTTCTTCGATCACCCAAAATGGCGATGGTTATCTTTGGATTGGAACGGACCGAGGCCTGATCCGTTTCGACGGCGTGAGCTTCCGGAAATTCGAGCAGGCTGCACCGAATGCATTCTCAATCGGCCCCGTAAAGGGACTTCTGGCGGATGAGAAGGGGGACCTGTGGGTTCTATTGCAGAACACGAAGCTCCTTCGATATCACGGGGGCGTGTTTGAGCTCATTCGGGGCGAAGCCGAAAACGGGATAACAGCAATTTGTCTGAATCCGGGTGGTGGAGCGTTGGCCTCATCGCTTGCCAAGGGAACTCTGGCCTACGATGGCAAGCAATTCAAGGCGATTTCCGCGGGTCCGGTGTTTGAGGACCCGGTGGCAAAAGCGAATGGAGTGCTTCCCGACCAAAGAAACACGCGTCTCAGTTGGTCCACCGGCGTGACTTCGCATTTGTTAGCTGCGCCTACCTCCGCTGTGATTTCGATGGCTGCCACAGACGATGGCAAGATCTGGTTGGGCACGGAGAACAGAGGGCTATTCTTGCTAACGACGGGCCGACCAGCGGTACCCTACGGCTTGCCTGGCAAGAAAATCACAAGCATTTTGCCACTCCAAGATCAGCAGTTGTGGATTGGAACCGACACGGGAGTTGTACGTTGGACTGGTACTGAATTTACCCATTCGGGTGTGCCACCGACATTCCAGCACGTCGAGATTCTTTCGTTAGCCCGGGATACTGACTCCAACATCTGGGTGGGTACCACACACGGACTGCTCCGATACAACGCGAACGAGGGTTCGATCGAGAAAGCAACCAACACTGCCGTGAGCGCATTGTTCGAGGATCGAGAACATAATTTATGGATCGGTGGTCCTAGCGACCTTGAGCGTCTGCGGGATAGTGTTTTTGTCAGCTACTCACTCGCGGATGGTCTGCCGTCCGAGAGGAATGGCCCAGTCTTTGTGGACGAGGATGGACGCACGTGGTTTGCTCCGTTGGATGGCGGATTGTATTGGAGGAAGGGCGCCCGGCATGCCAAAGTGTCGGAAGCCGGCTTAGCGGAAGACGTGATTTATTCCATTTCCGGCCGCAGCAACGAAGTCTGGGTGGGCAGACAACGCGGCGGACTTACGGTTCTGCGAACCAGCGGTGCTTCGATCAACGCCAAGACCTACACAACCGCGGACGGGCTTGCCCAAAACAGCGTTTATTCGGTGTTCCAGAGCCGCGATGGAACGGTATGGGCTGGAACTCTGGGCAGCGGAATCAGCGCATTCAGAAACGGACGCTTCTCAACCTATACAGTCGCCAATGGAATGTCGTCGAATACGGTTACTTCGATCGCGGAGAGCCGCGACGGCACGCTGTGGCTCGCCACATCCAATGGGTTGAACTCTTTTTCGAAAGGCCGATGGCGTGTTTACGGCGTAAAGGATGGCCTGCCCTCAGCAGACCTCACCTGTGTGCTAGCGGATTCCAAAGGAGTAGTCTGGATCGGCAGTACTGCCGGGATTGCCTTCCTCGACTCAGATCACATCAAGGTACCGGTTCAAGCGCCAGAAGAACTGCATGAGCCGATATTTGGAATCGCAGAAGATCATAATGGGTCGCTTTGGATCGCAACTTCGAGTCATGTTCTTCGCGTGAACCCGGCGGGTCTGTTGCAGGACCGTTTGAACGACGGGGATGTCCGCGACTATGGAGTTCCTGATGGACTGCTAGGGACGGAAGGCGTGAAGCGGGATGCGTCAGTTGTGGAGGATGGTCTCGGGCGAATCTGGTTCTCGATGAATCGCGGGCTTTCCGTGGTGGATCCAAACCGGGCTGCGGTTAGTTCTCCAGGGGCCCTGGTTCACGTCGAGACCGTCACGGTGGACGGTAACCCGTTTCCGGCCCAGCTTCCTATTCAGATTTCCTCTGCTCGTCAGAGAATCGTATTTGATTGCCTTGGATTGAGTCTTTCCAACCCAGACAAAGTGCGCTACCGATATCGGCTGGACGGTTTTGATCAGGACTGGAGCGAGCCCACTCCGATGCAGACCGCGATATATACAAACCTCCATGCGGGTTCATACCGGTTCCGGGTTATTGCGTCGAACGGTGAGGGACAGTGGAACGGCGCTGAGGCTGGACTTGAACTTTCGGTAACTCCCACTCTTTGGCAAACGTGGTGGTTTCGCTTTGGGCTTGTGCTTAGCGCCGGACTGGCGATTTTGATGGTCTATCGATTGCGAGTGCGCCAAGTTACCCGGCTGCTAAACGCCCGATTTGAAGAGCGACTCGCGGAGCGGACACGCATAGCTCAGGATTTGCATGACACCCTGTTGCAAGGCGTCCTCAGCGCGTCCATGCAGCTGCATGTGGGTGTGGATCAATTGCCGGATGACTCCCCTGCCCGCGCGACGCTGAATCGGGTAGTGAATTTGATGGGACGGGTCATCGATGAAGGGCGGAACACTTTACGCGGATTGCGGTCACCGATTGAGAGCCCGCAGGAACTGGTTAGCGCGCTTTCGAGAGTACCGCAGGAGCTTGGGAGTGAAGATGGAATTGATTTCCGCGTGGTGGTCGAAGGACCGTCGCTTCCGCTGCGCTCTGTGGTTCGCGACGATGTTTACAGCATCGGCCGGGAAGCGCTGGTGAATGCGTTCCGCCACTCCCGGGCGAGCAGTGTGGAATTGGAGTTGGAGTATGCTCCGACGTTGTTGACCATAGTGATCCGAGACAATGGGTGCGGGATTGACCCAGAAATGCTGAAGACCGGCCGTGATGGACATTGGGGATTGTCCGGCATGCGTGAGCGAGCCGAAAGAATTGGCGCAAAAGTCAAAGTCATGAGCCGGCCGGGAAGTGGAACCGAGGTTGAGCTTCGTGTACCCGGGGAGGTAGCTTTCGAATCCAATGCGTCGCGTCCGGCGTCCAAATGGTTTCAGAACCTGAATCGCAGGCGTAAAGAAAAAGCGCAAACGCAGCGGGCGGGATAAATGACTGTTCCTGGAAGCATTCGAGTTTTTAGCGTGGATGATCATCCATTGGTCCATGAGGGACTCGCGACCGTCATTCGAAACCAACCTGACCTGCTATTGGTGGCAGAAGCGTCGAATGGGCGGGACGCGATTCAGCGATTCCGGGAACACACTCCCGATGTCACCCTGATGGACCTTCGACTTCCCGACATGAGCGGCATTGATGCCATGATGGCGATCCGTTCGGAATTTCCCGATGCCCGCATCATTATTTTGACGACCTTTGCTGGCGATGTAGAGATTCAGCGGGCGCTCCAAGCCGGTGCGCGAGCGTATGTACTGAAAAGCATGCCGCCGAAAGAACTTGTGGAAGTCATCCGCCAGGTTCACGCGGGCAAGAAACGAATTCCTGCCGAGATCGCTGCCCACCTCGCCGAACACTACAGTGACGAATCCCTCACCGGGCGCGAAGTGGAGGTACTGCGAGAGATTGCGGGCGGTAATCGAAACCGCGATATAGCGGGAAAGCTTTTTATTACCGAAGAAACCGTAAAAGTACACATCAAACACATCATGGAAAAGCTAGGCGCGAGCGACCGCACCCAAGCGGTCGCCATTGCCGTGCGTCGCGGAATTATTCAGCTCTGAATTTCCTCCTGCAGGCGAAGCCAGATACCCCGATAGTGGTAGGAAAAGACTCCAAGCTCTAGGGATTCGCTCAATTCAGAGAGAGTCTAGGCTGGTAGCGTTGAGCAGGCTGACACTAAGATCGACGTTTCCGATGTTCCCCGACGGCGCACCCGGGGTTGGCCTTGTGTTGCTGCGCGTGATGGTGGGATCAGCGCTGGTATTTTTCGCCGCGATCTCCTGGATGCCGCAACACGAATTAAAGACGTTGACCCTAATCCTGGCAATAGTTGCCGTGGGCTGTGGCGTGTTCGTCTTACTGGGTCTCTTCACTTCCATTGCCTGTACGCTCAGCGCTCTGATTAGCCTGGGAACAATTCTTTCACTGCCACCTGTTCCCATAGTAACGGCCAAGCTTTTCGCGGTGTTTATAGCCGTTATCGCGGCCGCTCTCTTGTGCCTTGGGCCTGGGGCTTATTCGCTGGATGCGCGACGCCATGGACGCCGCGAGATCATCATTCCTGCCAGGCCACGCTCGTCCAACGAAGCTTGAATCTCGCCCTACCTCGAAGGTGTTACGTGGCTGCCAGCCTTCTGTGGTAACGAAAAAACACTGCATTGCGGGATGTGCCCAGTTCTGGAATTTGAAAAATTAATCATGACACGAAGCACCAGAGATCGTGGGGCGCCAACGGAATGGCAGTCACACTGGCGCATAACAAAAAAGGTAAGGAGTGGTCATGGGTTCAATGCAGGCAGCAGGGCATCAGCTCGGGTCGTACTCGATTCCGGATATCACACCAGATGTCACCCCCATCGTCTTCGTTGTTGATGAAGATCCAGGCGTGCGGGACACTTTGGAATTGCTGATTAGCTCGCAGGGCTGGCAACCCGAGACTTTCGAGTCAACTCGAGAGTTCTTGCTGCGTCCACGTCCACTGGTCCCGAGTTGCCTGCTTCTTTCTCTCTCTGCCAAAGATTTGGGAGGCCTCGAATTGCAGCGACGAATCGCCCGAGAGCGTGGCGAAATGCCCATTATCATCATTTCTGGCTGCGAAGACATTCCAACCACGGTGCAAGCGATGAAGGCCGGCGCCGTCGATTTTTTTGTGAAGCCATTCAGCGATGACGTTTTATTGAGCGCGATCCGTCAAAGCCTGGAGCGCAGCGAGGCGAGTCTTCCTCGCGAAATCGAGATTCTCGACTTTCGGAGCCGGTACTCTTCACTCACTCTTCGGGAGCGGCAAGTCATGAAGCTCGTGGTCTCCGGCTTATTGAACAAGCAAGTCGGTGGAGAACTTGGGATTAGCGAAATCACGGTTAAGGCGCATCGCGGCAAGGTCATGCAAAAGATGAAAGCGAATTCCCTTCCCGACCTGGTGAAGATAGCGGCGAAGCTCCAGCCCTCCTGGTACGCGGTTCACTTGGCGTGACGAGGTCTAAATGAGTAGTCCAAGATCGGACACGTGAGCGATTTGATGCGAAGCTACAAACGCGTCATTGAGACCTTACATTCAAAATCCCAAAGCAACCTGAAATTAGACTGACCCGCTACGATTCCTGTCTTAGAGTGCGCGTTGCGAAGACATTGGGGTACAATGTCGTTACCCGTCTCCCAGGCCTTCTAACCGGCCCGGCTTAAGAAGTTTCAACACAGGATTCCAAACGGTTATGCCGTCTATGCCGCAACAGGCGCAGTTTGCTCTTTTGCCGGAACCACCCCCGCCCTGGACGCAGTTTGTTCTCAGCATGGGCGTGCAGACGCTGTCGGTCATGGTGCTGGCATGGCTCGCCGTCCTGCATCCCGCGATCTTAAGGCCGCCCGCGCACGATTCTCATTTCGTGCCGTTAGTGAGTACGCCCGCGGTCATAAACCACGAACCGGCTCCAGTGTCCGTGTTTCAGAAACCACAAAGGGTTGCGCGACTAGTTGTGCCGCGGGAGCTTCCGGCACCGGTGGAGCATCCGCAGCCAAAATTGGAGATCGACCCGCCCAGCTTGCCAGCTGAAAGCCAGCAGCTAGCCTTGGCTCCCGCCGCTCCGGTAGTCCCGCGCGCACTCGTAAAAACCGACGTGTTTTCGACGGGCAGTTCGGCGGCTCCGACTCTGCCGCAGGCACCACGAAACGTGCAGACCGGTGGATTCGGCGATCCCAATGGTGTAGCTGCAATGCCCACAAGTGTGCGGCCGACAACCATCGCGAAATCAGGGGCGTTCGATCTGCCTACCGGTCCGGGCAACGGCAACGGAACGGGGGGCGCACGAGGGGTGCGCGGAGTGGTGGCCAGCGCGGGGTTTGGGAGTGGATTGGCCACTGGAGATGGCAGCGGAAATCTGTCCGCTTCTCGTGGGAACGGAACTATCCGGCAGGGGGCCTTTTCGGATGCGAATGGCCCGGTGGCAACACCCGTGCGTTCCAAAGCGAGGGATGACGCAGCCAAAACATTGCCGGCAGAGATTCTTTCGAAACCGAGTCCGACTTACACTGAAGAAGCACGTAAGTTACGCGTAGAAGGTGAAGTTTTGCTTGAAGTGTTGCTGGAGGCTTCGGGTCAATTGCGAGTGGTAAGGGTGGTACGAGGACTCGGGCATGGTCTGGATGAGAGCGCGATCCATGCCGCGGAACAGATTCGCTTTAAGCCGGCCGTGCAAAACGGCCAGCCTACGGATTCAACCACGGTCTTGCACATCATTTTTCAACTAGCTTAGCCGATTGCGGGGATTTGAATTTATGCGCAATAAAACAAAGACGATCGCATTCGTGGTCATATTCTTAACGATTCCGCTTTGGAGTTCTGCGCAAGAAGAATCGCCATCCGGCACCCCAGCAGTGAAAGCAGAATCGGCCGACTCCAGTGAACTTGCGACGCCAGCGCCGTCATCAGAGTCGTTCAACCAGGTAATCGATCGGGTAGTGGAGCGCGAGCATTCCTTCGTGGCGCAAATGCGACACATGCATCCATTACTGGAGACCTACATCCAGAACTTGAAGAATAACCACGACCACAATCTCGTTCCGGTGAGTGATGAATATTTTCTGGGACGCCTGGATACGAGTAATGGTATCGACAATCGCTGGTTCATGAAACAGCCCGGCTTCGGCAAGCGTTTTCTCAATCGGCTCATGCTCGATGAGGATTTCCAGAAAAACTTCTACGACTTCACCTTCGTGCGGCGGGAATTCCTGGGAGAGGTCCGTTGCCTGGTGATTGACGTTCAGCCGAAAAATCACATGAGCGATGGACGTTTTCTGGGAAGGATCTGGGTAGAGGATCAGGACTACAACATTGTCCGTATCAATGGCACCTACTCACCAAATCAGCGCAACTCGTATCTGCACTTTGATAGCTGGAGACTGAATCTGCGTCCCGGGGTGTGGTTGCCCGCGTACATCTACAGCGAAGAGTCCGATAGTAAGCTCCGGAATAACAAGAGCAGCCAGACACCCCACTTCAAGGCCCAGACGCGGTTGTGGGACTACGACCAGCAACGTCTCGCCTATAACCAGGAGTTCACGCAAATCCAGGTTGACTCCTTGCAAACAGTTCGGGACCAAAGCGAGTCGGCACAAGATGCCACTCCCATCGAAGCCGAGCGTGCTTGGGAGCGCCAAGCGGAAGAAAATGCGGTAGAGCGTCTGCAGAAGATTGGGTTGCTTGCACCGCCGGGAGATGTGGACAAAGTGCTGCAGACGGTGGTGAACAATCTAATCGTAACGAACAACCTTACCAATGTTCCCGACGTACGCTGTCGAGTCTTGCTGACCGAGCCGTTCGAGTCGTTCACCATTGGGCGTACGATCGTTGTGAGCCGGGGCCTGCTCGATGTCCTTCCGGATGAGGCTTCACTGGCCATGGTGTTAGCGCATGAACTGAGTCACATCGCGCTTGGGCACCGCTTCGATACGAATCTAGCTTTCAACGATCGCTTGTTCTTCCCCGACGAAAAGACTTTTGAGCGCCTGGACTTCACTCGCGACGCGGTCGATGAAGAAGCCGCAGACCAGAGGGCGCTGAGCCTGCTCGCCCATTCACCATACAAAGACAAGTTGAGTACTGCCGGGCTTTTCCTGGAAGCGCTGCAGACACGTGCGCCCGAATTGAAGCATTTGATTCGGCCCCACCTTGGGAACAGCCTGGCCGGTGGAAAAAGCATACGGATGTCCGCGCTGCTCAGTTCGGCACCTCAGCTCGAAATGCGTCGTGTAGATCAGATTGCCGCTTTGCCTCTCGGCGGAAGAGTTCGATTGGACCCGTGGAGCAATCGGGTGGAACTATTGAAGGCGAAACCGGTGGCACTGCTATCCGCCCGCGAGAAGATGCCTTTTGAAGTCACGCCCTTTTTCCCGTATGTCACAAGACTGCAGCCAGCGGCTCCGGACAAAGTTGCAGTTGCACCATTGGGGCAGCAAGAGAGCGCCACATTCCCGGCGGCGCGCGAGTGAGCTAGCCCAAACCCAACCGAACCCCTCTGCGGACCGCCTTACGCTGCGGTTACGATCACGGCGCTGCAGGAGTGTTTACCGGCACGGTGATAGCTGTGACGCACGGCAGAGTCAAAGTAAATAGCGTCTTCTGCCTGCAGCATATGGGTATCAGAGCCAATCGTGAGTTCCAGCGTGCCACTGATGAGATAAAGGAGTTCGACTCCAGCGTGCTGATGAAACTTTCGTTTTTCGGTGGGTACTGCTTCGAATTCGGCGTAGAAAGCGTTCAGCCTTCGATCGGTGGCTTTGAAATCGAGGCTCTCGAACTGGTAAGCGATCGTTGAGCGGCCGGGAGTTTCGGGAAAGCGCAGGCGTTCATCCTTGCGCACAATCGAAACGACATGACGCTTGCGCTCGTCGGTAAAGAAATAATCCAGACCCACTCCGAACACCATGGCAATCCTCAGCAGAGTGGGCAGAGTAGGAAACAACTTGCCTCTCTCCAGTTTCGATAGCATGGCTGGCGACAAGCCGGTGTGCTTGCCTAATTCGACCAAACCCATACTTTTTTTCAGCCGCAGTGCGCGAAGTTTCTCTCCCAGCGCATAGGGTTTAAGTCCGTCGACGATGGTTTTGTTGGCCACACACTCTCCTGTTTTTCACAACAGTAAAAATTTTTGGAGTTGATTTGACTCCCAGGAACATTACTTTTGTTTTGGGTCTAATTTTCATGTTGGGATAAATTATTTGCTTTACAGTTAATACATCGAACGAGTTCAAGGTGCAACTAGAAAAGGAGATGCAATGAAACAAGCAACCGAGTTCGCGCTCATCCTGGCAGTCCTTATTGGTAGCACAGCAATGGGCGCGACTACGCAAGAGAAGGACGTAGTAGACACCGCCGTGGCGGCCGGTTCTTTCAACACCCTGGTGGCAGCCCTAAAGGCAGCTGACCTCGTAGGTCCCCTGAAGAGTGGGGGCCCCTTCACCGTCTTCGCTCCCACGGACGCTGCATTCAACAAACTGCCCTCAGGAACTGTCGACTCACTGCTTAAGCCTGAAAACAAAGAAAAACTGAAAGCGATCCTTACCTACCATGTGGTACCGGGCAAGGTCACAGCAGCTGAGGTCACAAAACTGTCTTCCGCGAAGACTCTTAATGGACAAACCATAGCCATAAGCGTTCATGACGACAGCGTTATGGTGAATAACGCAAAAGTCGTCAAAGCTGACATACCCGCTTCCAACGGCGTGATCCACGTCATAGATACCGTGATCCTGCCCAACGGTGACTGAAAGTGAAAAGGCAAAATTCCAAGGAGAGAAAACACATGAAGACGATTGACGTAATTGCAGCAGTATTGCTCGTTGTCGGTGGACTGAACTGGGGCCTGGTCGGAATTGCCCGGTTCGATCTGGTAGCAGCTATTTTCGGCATGCGGTTTGGTGAAGTGTCGATGCTCAGTTCGGCGGTTTACACGCTGGTGGGTCTGGCCGCGCTGTATCAGGCTGTGTCGTTCAAGGCCATCCAACGGCGCTGGGGACACGCATCGGCATTTGCGAGCCGCTAAAAGCTCATTTCTGCGGAGTGAAACCACAGAGGGCACAGAGGTACGCAGACGATTCACTAACATAGCCCGGGGGAGGCTGACGAACTCCCCCCTATTTTCTCTTATGAATTCGATTACCCGTTTAGGCGAGAATCCGCGCATCACAGTACGCAAAGCAGGGCCGCCCGACCCGGACGGACATTGCGTGGTGTACTGGATGCAGCGAGCGCAGCGAGCATTCGACAATTCTGCCCTGGATGTGGCGGTGGAAGTCGGGAATGAATTGGGCAAGCCGGTGGTGGTCTTCTTCGCGCCGGTACCGTTCTATCCGCGCGCCAACCTCCGAGCATTCCAATTTCTGATGGACGGCATACCAGATATTGCGGAGGCACTGGCGCGTCGCGGCATTGGCTTCGTCCTGCGTTGTTATCCCCATCACAGCCTGTTGAGGTTTTGCGAGGAGGTGCGTGCTTCGATTGTGATCGGCGACGAGAATCCCTTACGCGAGCCAGAAGACTGGCGGTTACGAGTAGCACGCAGGATTCGAGTTCCCTTCTGGACTGTGGATGCGGATGTAATTGTGCCGTCCAAGCTACTGCAGAAAGAGCATTACGCCGCCCGAACGATCCGGCCGCGAATTCACGAGCTTTTGCCGGAGTTTCTGGTCGAGCCGCAAAATCCAGAAGCGCACTGTTCGTGGGCGTCACCTCCTCGACTGCATTCGCTGGCTTGGGATCACGATGTGACCCGCGAATGGACAATCGACCGCTCAGTAAAGGGGGTTGCAGGGACGCGTGGAGGCAGCAAACAAGCTTTGCGCGCGCTCGATGTGTTTGTTCGGACAAAACTGTCCGGCTACCCCGAAAGACGTAACCATCCCGAATTGGATGGCACCAGCCGACTCTCGCCCTATCTGCACTTCGGCCACCTAGGCCCGTACACCGTCGCTTTGGCAGTAAACAAGGCGGAGGGGCCACAGGAAGCGAAGAAAGCATTCCTGGAGCAACTGATTGTGCGACGTGAGCTTTCGGTCAACTTCGTTCGTTTCAATCCGGCGTACGATTCGGTGGATTGCGTCGAGCCGTGGGCAGATCGGTCGTTTGCGGAGCACACGGGTGACCGGCGGCCGGTGATCTACAGCGATGAACAACTCGATCAAGCCGAGACGCACGATCCTTTGTGGAATGCCGCGCAAAAGCAGATGGTGATCACCGGCTGGATGCACAATTACCTGCGCATGTATTGGGCGAAGAAGATTCTCGAATGGAGCCCGGGAGTTGCCAGCGCTCTTCAACGGGCTATATGGCTCAACGATCGTTACGAGCTGGATGGACGGGATCCGAACAGCTACGAGGGAATCGCGTGGGCAATTTTGGGAAAGCATGACCGCGCCTGGCCGGAGCGTCCGGTGTTTGGAAAAATCCGGTACATGTCGCTGGCCAGCACATCGCGAAAGTTCGACTCAGAACGATTTATCGCGCAGGTCGCGAACCTGGAAGGCGCCCATGGCTAACGGGCGCTGGGTGATGCTTGTCTTCTTTATGCTTGCCTGTTTTAGCGCTGCCACTCTGGGAGCTGCGATCACCTCCCGGTCGGTTGATACCTGGTATGCAGAGCTGCGGAAGCCCGCGCTGAATCCGCCGAACTGGGTTTTCGGACCGGTCTGGACGCTGTTGTATTTCCTGATGTCGGTCAGTGCGTGGCTGGTCTGGGAAAAAACCGACTGGAGCGGCGCGCGGCATGCTCTGTTGTTATTTTTCGTCCAGTTGGGCCTGAACGTCGCATGGTCGGCGCTGTTTTTTGGGCTTCGCTGGCCGGGCGCGGCGCTGATCGAGATTTTTATTCTGCTTGGAGGTATCAGCGCAACTGTGATCGCTTTCTATCCTTTTTCGCGAGTCGCTTTCTGGCTCATGCTGCCGTATGCAGGCTGGGTGGCATTTGCCAGTTACCTCAACCTGTCTATATGGCGATTGAACCGGGACTGACCATGAGGATACTTGTCACTGGCGCGACAGGATACGTTGGTGGGCAATTAGTCTCAAAGCTCGTGGAGGCAGGCCACGATGTCATTTGCATGGTGCGGGACCGTTCACGTGTTGCGCAAAAAAGATTTCAAGGCGCGGGAATCGTCGAAGCTGATGCTTTGGTTCCCAGCAGCCTGCCGACGGTGCTCGACGGCATTGAGGTCGCGTATTACCTGATTCACTCGATGAGCGGCAAGGATGGATTCGCAGAACGCGACCAACAGGCCAGCAAGAATTTCGCGATCGCAGCCAAGGCGGCGGGAGTAGGGCGGATTGTTTACCTCGGCGGCCTGGCCTCTGAAACAGCGCAGGTTTCTCCACACCTCAAGAGCCGTCACGACACCGGATCGGTGCTGCGGGAGTATGGCCCACCACTAACCGAGTTTCGGGCGGGAATCATCGTGGGGAGCGGCAGCATGTCATTCGAGATGATCCGCTATCTTGCGGAGCGGTTACCGGTAATGATCTGCCCGCGATGGGTAATCACTCGCACGCAGCCGATTGCCATCAGTGATGTGCTTCGGTATTTAGTTGCCGCGCTCGACGTGCCGGAGTCGGCTGGCGAAATCGTCGAGATCGGCGGCAGCAGTATCGAGACGTATCGCAGCATGATGCTCACCTATGCGCAACAACGTGGGCTTCGCAGGTTCCTGCTGCGAGTTCCCGTACTCACGCCGCGTTTGTCCTCGTATTGGCTGAACCTGGTGACGCCGATACCCGCGGCCATAGCCCGGCCACTAATCGAAGGATTGCGTACCGAGGTGGTCTGCAGCCGGGACTCTGCCAAGCGCTTGTTTCCGGCAATCTCGCCGGTGCCATACGCAGCGGCGATTCAAGTGGCTCTGCAACGGTCAATTCCGGATGAATCCCGTCAAGTTCGCCCTGAGGCTGATCATGTGTGTGTGCGACGAGACGGTTTGATCACCGATGTTCATCAGCTCACGGTGAACGCCGACCGCGAGGAGGTATTTCATGTGCTGGAGGATTTGGGAGGAGACGGTGGTTGGCTGTATGCTGATCTGCTGTGGCAGCTGCGGGGATGGATTGATCGTTTGTTGGGCGGGGTCGGCATGAGGCGCGGCAGAAGCAGGACGGGGGAACTAAACAAGGACGACCGAGTAGATTTCTGGTGTGTTGAGGAAGTGAGTCGTCCGCGAAACCTTGTGCTGAGAGCAGAGATGAAGGTTCCCGGCCGGGCATGGCTGCAGTTCCGCCTGTCGGCTGAGGACCGTGGCCGCACGCACCTTGGTTGCTGGGCCTGGTTCGAGCCTCGCGGGTTGGCGGGAGAGATCTACTGGTGGGTGCTTTATCCCATTCACTACGTCATTTTTAAGGGATTGACCACGGCCATAAGACGGCGGGCCGAGGCGCACAGACTTATGAAGGATGTTTATCAGCATCAGCCTGCTGTACGGTAATTGTTAACCCAGGTTAGCTCGCAAGAGCGCTCGCGGAACCCTTCGACTTCGCTCGGGGCAGGCCTGGGCACCCCGCTTGAATCCCAGGTGCGAGTTGACGCATCTCATTTCCGGCGCATATCATTTTTGTTTGGCCTAAATCAAAGGAAGCAAGCAGAGGAGGGTCCTCTGCGGTAAAGCATCATATACATGGAAAAGAAAAGACTGGATCAATTTAAAAAGAGATTGGAGACGCGGCAACAGGAGTTACGCCGCATGGTCTCCCGCACGCAACAGGATGGGCGCTCTGCCGATGAGGACACAGCGCAGGACATCGCCGATCGTGCCGCGAGCTCGTACACGAAGGAATTCCTCTTTCATCAGAGCAACAACGACCGGCAACTTCTGCAGATGGTCGACGGGGCTCTATCGCGCATTCGTGAAGGCACCTTCGGCGAATGCATCTCGTGCGGGAAGGAGATCAATCCCAAGCGACTGGAAGCAGTGCCGTGGACTCGGCACTGCATCGAATGTCAGGAAAAGCTGGAGCAGGGGCGCCTGGAAGAAGCCTCGCGCTAGGACGAGATTTGTTGCTGAAGCCGCCGGAAAACGGCGGCTTTTTTTCTTTTGAAGAAATGCAGTTCCCGTGGAAACTCGGTTCGCCAGCTTTTGACCGGAACAGCAGATTCCTCAGCGCTGAAGCGCGTTCGGAATGACAATCGGTAAAGTCTAGTTGCAGGGGTACCCGCCCTACGTATGGCGATTTATTGCATCTGGCGAGAGGTCTTTGGACGTTTTGGCGCGTGACGCATGCTGTGGCCTTCGACTAGATGAAATAATTCTTCGCCGAGATTTTTGGCGTGATCTCCGGCACGCTCGAACGCCTGGGCCATCAGCAACAGGTTGGTGCTGTAATCGAAATCGCAATCTTTGTCCTCCAAATGACGGCGAAAAACGGAGTGACAAACGTGATCGATCTGGGTGTCGGTCTTCAACACCCAGTTGGCGGAATTCACATCTCGTTTCACAAAACCCTGATAAATGTTGTCGAGCATTTTTTCCAGGATCTCCGCCATGGCGATCAGATCGTGGCGATCGTCTTTGTGCAGGCGTCCGGTCATTCGTTGCAGACGCTGGGTTACAGACCAGGTCAAATCGCCGATACGCTCAAGATCGATGATGAACTTCAGGCATGCGAGCAGTTCGCGCGCCTCGGCCTCGCTGACTTGGGTGATGGCGCTGGTGATCTGCTCGTCGATTGTGCGCTCGGCGCGGTCCAGTTCTTTCTCGCATTCCCTGACGGCGATAAAGGCCATGTTGGAGGAATTCACAAGGAAATCGCGGAGATTGAAGGAGGCATCTTTGGCGACCAGGCAGGACTGCTGGATCAAGCTGGTCAGCTCGCGGGTGGAATCGAGGGCTTGGACGTTTTTGCGCCGGGTGGCCATAGCGCGAGTGCTCTAATGCGTCATCTCAGAATATCAGAGGATGAATCCGTACTATAGATTAAGTTCGATCCGTCTCCTCCGCCGTGCATCTCCGACCCAGGTTAGCTCGCAAGAGCGCTCGCGGAACCTGGGGCACCGGTGCCGGACCCACGTCACTACTGACCAGATTTGCAGAGGCTGTGGTAAGCACCAAAAGCGTGGGCGCCGTCCGATCCCAAGTAGCGGGATAGGAGTTCCGGGCTGGTCTGGCGCAGGTCGACCAAGACGAAGCCGTCCAGCACGTTCGAGAAAT
Organism: Acidobacteriaceae bacterium; assembly: GCA_019237515.1. The sequence goes on along the minus strand of JAFAGX010000231.1, from coordinate 11,322 downwards.
TCCGGTCCACGTTGAAACTGAGCAGCCGGCCGCCAAGTTTCGCGTAATGGCGCAGGAGGATAGGGAGGCTCTTGCCGTCTCGCTCTACATCGGAGATGGGATCAAGCAGATGCTCCAGTTCCCTGCAGCAAGGATCAGAGGCCAAGCCATCGCCGGGTCGGGTCCAGCGAGGGCGGAACGGATGTCGTGGATTGACCAGGGTGCGCAGATCATCATCGCCTTCCCGCGACTCAAAGAAGCGGTAGATTAACTCCCGGGACCACGGCGAATAACGATTGCTGATGCTAACTGCACCGAAAAGCGTGGCGAATTCGGGATTGAGAACGATGTAGCGTCCGATCCCCTTCCACAGCGTTAGCAGAGGAGCATATTGACGTTGATATTCTGGGCGAACAAACGAACGTCCTAACTCCAGCGCAGGACCCAGGCGCTGAAGCAAGCGATTGTCATAACGGAACAAAGTATTCGTGTATAGTCCGGAGACGCCGAGCGTAGGAAGAATTTCAGTGGTGAGTCCGAGACGATAAGCGCCGACCAGTTCCTGACGGATTCTGCTCCACAAAATTACGTGGGTATAGTAGAAGTCGAAAGAATCGAGATCGATGGCGCGGCCGCTGCCCTCGCCGACCCCTCGAAACGTAATTTCACGAAGCCTACCAATCTCGTGCAGTAGAGCAGGAATTTCCCTCGCTTTGGCACCGTAGACGGTGAAGTCACTGGTCTCATAAAGCCGTTGTGCAGCGCTCAGTTTGTTGAGATCAGCTTGTATGGCTTCTGAAGAAGCCGGTGCAACGATCGGCTGTTGAGAGCTGCGCAATGCAAAAGGCGGCAGCATTGGACGGAATCGCGATGACGGCCGACCGCGACGAGACAAGATGTACGTGCGCCAGCGCAGGTACCTGGTGGCATCGGCATCGGAACCGGCGTTGAAGATCACCTCAGCCGGGATGCGGCTGCCGATTCGGACCTCAACCTTCTTATTCGTTTGTCCTAAGAATTCGTTGATGAGCCACGCCGTACGCAAGCGTGGGTGCAGCAAGCCGAGAGCCTGGAAAGTGGCGCTGTTGCAGCCGGGTAAGAATACGGGCAAGGTGACCGCATCGGTGAGGCGTACCAGACGAACAGCAAGTGAATTCCACTCCGGATCGGCAATACCGACTTCCCTGATGCGCAGGTGGGAGACCTCTCCGGCGGGGAACATGGCCAGCATTCCACCGGACCGCAACCACGATATGGCTTGTTTTACACCACGCCGGTTTCTGACTATGGAATCGCGAGCCCCGAACGGATCGACGAAGAAACAATGGTCGTGAAGTTCCGGAACTTCAGCCAGCATGATGTTGGTGAGAATTTTGACATCTGGACGAACCCGGGTAAGCAAAGCGCCCAGCACTGCTCCATCCAGCAAGCCGAAAGGATGATTCGCTGTAACGATCGCGGGTCCGGAAAGCGGAATGCGAGCCAGGTCGGCATCACTGACGACGCATTCGACTTTCATTTCTGCAAGGACATTTTCGAGGATAGAACGGTTGATGGGTTGCTGCGCTCGGCGGTAAAGATCCCGAATCCGCGCCATGGGCGTGAGGCGGCGGATCAGATTGTGAAAGGGAGAGCGATCAGGGGTCCGCCCCGGTGAAATAGGCTGAGGCGACTCGACGAGCAGGCCAGAAGTAGGCATGCTACGTTCTTAGCTGAGGCACTTTTCAGAGTGATGAAACGCAAGTTAAAAGCTGATGACGAGGTTAATCGAAAGGGTACCCAGGAAGATGAACGGAAGATTATGCGGGTAATTTGGGGTCCGTGGAGTTGTGGACGGCAGTGCAGGAAGCAGGTCCGTCGACCTATGGATCGTTGGTGAAAACGATCCGGCGGGTCACCCGCGCTATTTCGGCGTGGTGTTCAAAGGCTCGCAAGCGCGCCCAGGTCAGCTCGCAAAAGCGGATCGTGGAACCTGGGGCGCCCGAGCGCCGAAAATTGCACCGCCTCTGTTGCAAGTTGCTGTTTCAGATACCCTTAGAGCCACATTTCCACTTGCATGCACAATTGGACCTCTGGATAATGTGCCCAGAACGACCTAAATACCAGTGCATCGCTACAGTCGAGAAGAACTGCTCCGGATTTTGCGCCTTACGGCGCGGCAGTTGGCAGGATGGGAAAAGGCCGAGCTAGTCACGGCTTCAGAGAACTATTCTTTCTTCGATCTTCTCCAGATAAAAAAAGTCCGCGACCTGTGCGCGCAGAAAGTGCGTCCAGCTGTGATTCGGCAATCGCTTGAGGCCATGCAGAAGCAGGCGGCTGGAATGGAGAATCCGCTGCTGGAAGCGGGCGCGTTTACCACGGGACATCGGATTGCGTTCCGGCACAATGGCAAACTGGTGGAACCAATCGCGGGACAATTCATGTTTGATTTCACTGTTCCCGAAAACGTGCTGACCAGCACCGAGGCGACGGCCCGCAAGAGTGAAGCGCAACCCGAACCCAGAGATATTGGGGAATTATTTGCGCGTGGCATTGTGCTGGAAGAAAATCCAAGCACGCAAACCCAGGCGATCGCGATCTATCAGAAGGTTTTGGAAATGGATCCGCAACACGCGGCGGCCAACATCAACCTGGGAACGCTTTACTACAACCGACAGGACTACACGCTGGCGGAAAAACACTATCGGATTGCGATTGGAATTGATGCCCGCTACGCGCTGGCGTATTTCGATCTTGGCAACGTGCTGGATGAAACGGGGCGCGTAGAGGAAGCCGTTCAGTCGTACAACACTGCATTGCAGCTCGCACCAACCTACGGCGACGCTCATTACAACCTGGCGCTGGCTTATGAAAAGCTTAAGCAGCCTCGAAAAGCCCTGAAGCATTGGCGAGCTTATGTGAAGCTGGATAGCAGTGGACCTTGGGCGGTCCATGCGCGAAACCAGATTAAGCGGATCCTGCAAGCCGATGGCCTAAAGCTGGTCGCAAGGCAAAGCTGAGCCCAGGTAAAGGCTTTCCACGCTTACTTCCAATCCCACAAAAAATTCCCATTTTGGTTCGGCTATTGCCACATGGAGATGCAAGGTTGCGTAACGCTGATGTGGTCCCTTACGTCCGTCGTTAGCCGTTGTTCAAGCTACCTACGGATGAGCAAGGACCGACGACGTTTGCCCAGAAGTTCGCGCTCGAGCGGGCGTGGCTGTGGTGCACATACTTGGGGGTCAAGCCTCACAGTCAGTTGTGACGCACGTTGCAGACTTGCGGTCGTTACCAATGATGTACTGCGGGTATGGTTTCCGGGCTCAGGGTGCGGGTTACGGAGGCTTCGCGATGACCGTACGGGAATGGTCAAATTCGAACGCTGAATACAGCCGCAAGCTCGTGAGTTCGGGACTGGAAGGAGCACGTTCTGGTCGAGAAGCGTTTCTCCACGGAGGAGCCCTCGCTCCATATCTTCGCACTTCTTTTCGAAATGCGCTTGGGCCTGCAGCTGTTGGCGTTTGTCTCGGGATTCTGAAAAGTATTCCGAAGAGACGCTGTGCCAGCCGCGCAGTCGGACTTGCACTTGTTGGCGGAATGGTTGGTTTCGGTATCGGTCTCGTGTGGCAAACTCGCCGTCTGGCGGCAAGCATGGCATCCGAAGTTTTTGAGAGCATCGGAAAAGTGCGCGAGGAGCATTGGCTGGAGAAACATCCGATCGATTATGCCTAGAGCAAATATCTGAGCTCGACTGACGGCGTATCGCTTCTCGTTTAGAACTGGCCCCAATTTTTCCACCCAGGGGACAGCAATGACTACCGCCAAAATAGTCCCAGAGCGGAGTCCGATTCCGCTAACTCCGGGAAATCTCAGCGCCGACCGAATTTCGTATCTGGATGGCCTGGTACAGCGGGCCAGAGTTGCGGCCGCTGTATTCGCTCAATTTACGCAGGAGGACGTCGACCACATCGTACGGGCGATGGTGCTGGTAGGACTTGAGCACGCTCAGCATCTCGCATGCCTGGCGGTCGAAGAAACCAGGCTTGGAGTCATGGAAGACAAGGTCATCAAGAACATGGTGGCCACGGAGTTTGCCTATAACTACGTCAAAGACAAACGTACGGTCGGCGTCATTCGCGAGTATCCCGAGCGCAACCTGATCGAGCTAGCGGAACCGATCGGCGTAATTTTCTCGCTTGTCCCAATAACGAATCCGACTTCCACGGTGCTTTTCAAATGCATCATGGCAATTAAAACGCGGAATGCGTTGATCTTTGCACCACATCCCAAAGCCGGACACTGCGGGGCTGAGGCGGTCCGAATCATGTATGAGGCCGCGCTAAAACATGGAGCGCCCGACGGCGTCTTTAGCTGCCTGGAGTCGAACAATCTTCAAGACAACGCATATTTGATGCACCACCCCGATGTGGCCCTGATCGATGCTACTGGCGGACCGAGCGCAGTCAAAGCGGCCTACAGCTCGGGCAAACCGGCCTTGGGTGTGGGCGCGGGAAACACACCAGTTTATTTGGAAAAAACCGCGGACCTGAAGACGGCGATCGTTGACATCATCATCTCCAAGACATTCGACAACGGAACGATCTGTGCGTCCGAGCAAACGGTGGTGATTGACGATGAAATCTACGATCAAGCGCTGAAGACGTTGGCGGAGCTCGGCGCGCACATCTGCAACGAAGATGAGACGCAGCTGCTAGCACGAACTGTGATCGATCCACAAACGGGATGCATGCAGCCGATGGCCGTCGGCCAAAAAGCCACTGATATCGCGCGGTTCATCGGGCTGTCGGTAAAGCCAGGGACAAAGCTGCTGATCGCGCCCATTCGGGGTGTGGGTCCCGAGTATCCGCTGTCAGTCGAGAAGCTGTTCCCTGTTCTGGCTGTATATCGCGCGAAGTCATGCAATGAAGCGCTGAAGGTGTGCGTTGACGTGAATCATCAAGGCGGGCTCGGGCACACAGCGGTGATCTTTTCGCGGAACGACGAAGTGATTCGCAAGTTCGGTGAGGTGATCAATGCGGGTCGAATCATCGTGAATTCGCCGGGAGCGATCGGAGCGTTGGGTGGAGTTTACAACGATCTGGTGCCGACATTTGCATTCGGATGCGGAACGGGCGGAGGCAACAGTACGACCGACAATGTGAATGTTTATCACTATCTCAATATCAAGCGGCTGGCCCGCAGGACCCAAAACCATATGTGGTACCGAATTCCCAATCAGATCTATTTCAACGTGAACGCGGCGGAGAACGTACGGCAGTTTCCGTCCCATTCCACCGTGATTGTTACGAATCCGGCGTTGGAGCGAAATGGGCACATTGATGCCGTGCGGAGATGCATTCCGCCTGAGACTCACATTCATGTTTCGGTGATTCCGGATGCGGAACCGGAATTGAAGGTAGTGATGGAGGGCGTGGAGGCGCTTCGTTTCTATAAGGCGGACCAGATTATTGCGCTCGGAGGCGGCTCGGTCATCGATGCGGCCAAGATCATGAAGTTGAAATACGAGTCGCCGGATGCCGACCTGGAGGAACTCGCTGCGCCTTTCCTGGATTTGCGCAAACGGGTCGTGCAATATCCGACGGAGAAGGTCAACCACGCGCGGCTAATTGCGATCTCAACGACCAGCGGGACGGGAAGCGAAGTGACCCCATTTGCCGTTCTCACTGACAGAGAGCGCGGGCGGAAGATAACGCTTGCGGATTATTCGCTAAGCCCGGATGTGGCGATTGTTGATCCGCAGTTCGTGATTTCCATGCCAAAGAATCTTACTGCGGATACAGGGATCGATTGCCTGACGCACGCACTGGAAGCCGCGGTATCGAACTACGCATCGCCCTACACCGATGCAAATGCCATGCAGGCGATCGCGATGGCATTCAAGTATTTGCCACAGGCGTATGAGAATCCGCGAGATGAGGAAGCGCGGACGATGATGCACAACGCCGCATGCATCGCGGCCCTGGCATTTGCAAATGCGTCGGTGGGAGTCAACCACGCGCTCGCACATGCCTTTGGAGCACGATTCCACGTGGCACACGGGCGGGCTAATGCTCTCATGCTGCCGCACGTCATCGCATATAACGCCGCTGTACCCGCGAAATTCATGCCTTCGCCGTTTCAGCAGGGATATACGGCGCACCACAAGTACGCCGCGATCGCGGATTTGCTGGGGCTGGGCGGGAAGACAGTTGAGGAGAAGGTCGGAAATTTGATCCGGGCAATCGAGCAGCTATTGGATCGGATCGAGCTGCCGCGTTCGATCGCTGATCTGGGAATTTCGAAAAAAGAGTTTGAGGGAGCTGTGCCGGATTTGGTGAAGATTGCTTTTGATGATCCGTCCTGGCGCTCGAACCCCCGGATGCCGTTGATGAACGAGTTGGTGGAACTGTTCTGGAAGGCTTACAGCGGGCGGAGCGGGGCGGAGATTCCTGCCAAGACTCTACAGCACAACGCATAAGCGAGGTACCGATGGGAGAAGTCTCAATGCTGCTCAAAATCGCTGAAGCTCAAGCAGCCGCGGATTTGCAAGCTGCGGAGCAAAAACTGAGTGAAGCTGGCGAACTAGCCATCGATTTCTCGGAACTGGGAAGGCTTGACGCAAAGGGAGTGCAGGCGGTGCAGGAGTTGGCCAGAGAAGCTGATGAGAAAGGCGTCAAGCTCGTCCTTCACGGCGTGAAAGTCGACGTCTACAAGGTGCTGAAGCTAGTGAAACTGGATTCGCGCTTCACGTTTGCCGCATGAAACACGCTATGGATCGGAATGATGCTAAGGGAGTAACGATGCAGAACCATACACAAGGCGATCGTCTTTCATGGGGCGACACGGTCTTTCTGCATTTGGAGAGAGAAGGGATGCCGCTGAACGTGGCGAGCGTTTGTATTTTCGAAGGAAAAATTTCGTTTAAGTCCTTCCGGCAATTCGTGGAATCGAAGCTGCCGCTACTTCCCCGCTATCTCAAGCGGGTGACGCCGGCACCCTTCAACATCGGGTTACCAAGCTGGGAGTTTGATCCCGACTTCAACATCAAAAACCATCTGCAGGAGTTCACGCTCGAAGACGGCTCGGAAAAGGAGTTGAAGGCACTCGCCGGAAAAATGTTCGGCAAAGTCATGAATCGGCAGCGCCCGTTGTGGGATTTGACATTGGTGCATGGGTTGAAACGCGATCACACGGCGATGATTGCAAGGTTGCACCACTGTCTTGTGGATGGAATCGCGGGCGTCGGCATTATGAATGTATTGCTCGATGCAAACGCTGAAGCGCCTCAACTGCCGAAACAAACGGTTCGGCTCGAAGTTCCACCGCCCCGCGACCCGCTAAGCATGCTTATGGGCGGAGTGGTGGATTCTTACTCCGATTTTGTCAACCGCATTCTCTCGGCAGTGACGGATCTGCTGAGCATGGCAGAGCGAGCGGTTACGAATGGCAGCAATTTGGGCAGCAACGAGAGTTCTGAATTGCTGCCTGAGATAACTGCGTTTACCGAGCGGCTGCGCTTCAATGTGATATATCGAGGTCCGCAGAGATTTGCCTGGACGGACGTTTCTCTCGCGGACGTGAAGGCGATCCGCCATAGGTTTGGGACCAGCGTGAACGACGTCATTCTGGCGTTAATCACAGCAACGATTCGCCGCTACTCGGAACTGCACGGCGACAGGGTCAAAGGACGGCTGTTCCGAATGATGGTTCCGGTGAACTTGCGTGGACAGAGCAGCACCAGTGAGTTGGGAAATCGAATTTCGCTGGTCCCGGTCACCGTGCCGCTGGACATTCGCGATCCCAAAAGATTGTTGCCGGCGATACACACGCGAACGGAATTCTTGAAGAGCATGCACGCACCCGAGTTGGTGAGCTTGGCCGGCGGCCTGATTGGAATGTTCCCCACGGCGCTACAAGCCGCAGTGGGTCCAGTGGCCAGCAAATTGCCAGTGACGCCGTTCAACATGGTGTGCACGAATGTGCCTGGACCGCAGTACCCGTTGTACCTGCTGGGGCACAAGATGCAGGCGTGGTATCCCTACGTGCCGGTTGGCGGGGAGATGCCGCTGAACTGCGCAGTGCTGAGCTATGACGGACGGTTGTACTTCGGGTTCAGCGGAGACGTCCACGCAGCACCCGATCTCTCGCGACTGGAGAAGCTGCTTCAAGTCAGCTTCCGGGAGTTGGGCGAAGCGGCCGGGATCCTGCCGCCGAAACCAAAGAAGCTTGCGCCAAAGCGGCGGAAAACTCCGGCGATAGGATCAGAAGCCGCGACCGTCGAGGCGCGAATTCCTATTGAAATCCAGCGAGCACCGGCAAAAGCGAGGCGTCAGGTCGAAACGACGCAGGAGGAAAACGTTCTCACGCCACTAAGCGCGTGAGGTGACATTCACGGATCAACAACTCAGGTTTCTCCGAAGTGGATTTTTTATGGTAGGTCTCCAATCACCAGCGGAAACGACCTTCTGGTTTATTCAGGGAAGACTTCTGTTCCTGATCATTCCGACCCTCGGCACGGCGCTCTTTGCGTACATAGTGGCGCGGCGGTTGATGCCGCTGATTCATGCGCAGCGGGATTTTCGTTTTGATAAACCATGGGCCCGGCTCGGCTTGGTGTTCAAGTACTGGCTGGGGCAGTGGAAGCAGCCGCGATACCGATTTGCCGGCACGGTACACATCCTTATTTTTGCCGGGTTCATTCTCCTGGCAGCCCGCGCCTTCACCTTATTAGTACAGGGCGTCGTGCCGGATTTCGTGATGCCAGGACTTTCGGGCGAGGCCGGGCGTGTTTACGGGGTTGTGACCGACTATGCCGCAACTGCGGTGCTGGCGTGCATGATTGTGGCAATCATCAGGCGCCTGCTATTCAGGCCGGCGCGTTATGTCGTGCCTGCGAGGTTCGGAAAGGGCCATCCCGCGGACGCAATCTTTTTGCTCCTTCTGATTGCGGTTCTGATGATGGCGGACAGCCTGTTTCTGGGATCGAAAGCGGCGGCGGACGCACAGCAACATCTACCTGTTGAATTGCTTGCAATGCTGTCGCTGCCGTGGGCGTTCAAGGGAGTGTTGCTCACGGTTTCAGTGGCAAAGCTGCAAACGATCTACCTGAGTGCGTACTGTACTCACGAACTGACGTTTTTTGTGTTGCTGTGCTACCGGCCGTTTGGGGTTCAGTTTCACGTGGAGACGTCGCTGTTCAGCATTTATTTCGCGAAGCTGGATCGGGAGATTCTGAAGCCGGTGCGGTGGGGCGTATCCGACGAGCAGTTAGATCAGGTGAAGTCTTTCGGGGTGAAAACATTTGAAGATTTCACCTGGAAGCACATGCTGGATTTTTATTCCTGCGCCGATTGCGGACGCTGTTCCGATAATTGTCCGTCGAATGCCGTCGGCAGGCCGCTTTCCCCAAGGTTCCTGACCATCAAGGCCCGGGACTACGCGTTTCAACAGTATCCGGTTTCAGTTCCAGCGAAGGCAATGGCAAGCCGCTAGTCCACTCCATTTATTCGGAAGACGAGATCTGGTCTTGCACAACGTGCGGCGCGTGTGAAGCGGAATGCCCGCTGCTGATTGAGTACATCGACAAACTTGTTGATCTGCGGCGGGGGCTGATTGACGACGGAAATGTTCCGCAATCTTTGCAGAAGCCGCTCAAGGCGCTCGAAAGCCGGGGAAATCCGTACGGGAAATTGGAGAAGAAAAGAGCGGACTGGATCAGGGCGGCGAATTTCCAGCAGACGTGCCCGGTTCGAACTCTTGAAAAGAAGAATGGCGCGAGTGCTTTGTATTTCGTCGACAGCATCACGTCCTACGACGAGCGCATGCAGGCGATCGGACGTGCGACAGCGAGAATTCTCCAACACACGGGCGAGAACTTCGGGATTTTGGGCACGGCCGAAAAAGACAGTGGCCATGAAGTTCGGCGGTTCGGCGAGGAGATGCTGTTCATTGCGCTACGCGACCATAATACTGAAGCAATCCAGGAATCAGGGGTGCAGAGGATCGTAACTGCCGATCCACATGCGTTCAACGCTCTCAAGCACGATTACAAAGGCATTCCCCCGGTCGAGCACATCAGCCAGGTAATCGCTCGCGCAATACGAAACGGAAAAATCAAATTTGATTCTGCGGATGAAAATTCCGTTTACACGTATCACGACCCGTGCTATCTCGGGCGGCACAACGGAGTTTATGACGATCCACGCGATGTGCTGAATGCAATTCCGGGATTGAAGCGAGTGGAGATGAGGCGGTCGCGGGAGCGCTCTTTTTGCTGCGGAGGCGGCGGCCTGATGCTGTTTTACGAGCCGAAAGAAGAGGAGCGAATGGGTGTGGAACGAGTGCGCATGGCGGCGGAGGCGGGAGCGAACGTGATTGTGACCGCGTGCCCATTCTGCATGGCGAACATTGAAGACGCAATCAAGGTGGCTAGGTTGGAAGGAAAGATGAGTGCGATTGATCTGGTGGAGTTGGTGGATCAGCAGATGGTGCGAGAGGTTCGTAAAGCTGCGTAGAACTGCAGATCCCTCGACTCGGCGCGACCTGCGTCGCGCAAGCCTCGCTCGGGTGACAACAGAGGAAAGTGGAGGAGAACGTGGAAATTCTAGTTTGCGTTAAACGGGTTCCCGACACCTCAGAGAATGAAATTCAGTTGAATGATACGGGAAATGACATCGAACGGGACGATCTGGTCTATTCGATCAATGAGCCCGACAACTATGCCGTCGAAGAGGCGCTGCAGATCGTAGCGAAGATGGGTGGCAAGGTTACGGTTGTGACCGTCGGGAGCGAAGAAGACGACGAAGTCTTGCGTCGCGAGATGGCGATGGGCGCGAGCCACGCCGTGCTGCTTTCCGACGACGGCTTCCCAGGTTCGGACGGGCGATGCATCGCGAGCATCCTGAAAGCGTTCGTGCAGAAAGGCAACTACGACCTGATTCTCACGGGTGTGCAGGCGGACGACGGTGCGGCGCAAGTCGGTGGCATGCTGGCCGCGATGCTGGATTATCCCTTCGCATCGCTTGTGACCTCGGTTGAAGTCCTCGGCGGAAACAAACTGAGAATCAGCCGGGAGATCGAAGGCGGGAATCGCGAGGTTAGCGAAATTGATCTGCCTTGCGTGTTGTCGATCCAGACCGGAATCAATGAGCCGCGGTATGTCGGGATGCGCGGCATCCGGGCAGTTGCGTCGGTTCCGATTCCGACGATGGGCAGCGTGGAACTGGGACTCGAAGCTGCCAATATTGGCGCTACTGCCGCTAATGTGACGCGGATCGATTACTTCGTTCCGGCACTCGGGAACGGCGCGGAGATTCTGCGGGGCAGCCGGGAAGAAAACATCGGCAAAGTTCTTGAGTTGTTGGA
>JAFAGX010000153.1 GCA_019237515.1 Acidobacteriaceae bacterium | reverse complement strand
GCAGGCATTGACTACGAATCCATCGAATTTCGGCAACATTGACATGTATACCTTCGGCTTCCGCTGGTACCCGATTATGAATCCGCGAGCCGGGTTTGCCTTCCATAACGAGTACTCATGGTTACGGCAGAGCGGCACCGCGCCGGGTGGTGGGGACCAAACCAGCAGCAGCTTGTTCTTCGGTTGGGACTTCGACTTCTAAGAGAGGACGGCATGCGTACAAAAACACTCTATTGCTCGCTGTTGATGGCCGCGGTCGCTGTTCTCGTCTTGGCGACCGTAACGCACGCGCAAGTTACCAGTGTGCAGGAAGAACAGTGGTTGAACTCACCCGCAGCGAGCAGTCACATCGGCAACCTGACCGGCCGCGCGAAAGTCGCAGGCAGCAACTACAACGGGGAATACCGGCGCTATTGTCTCGTATGTCACGGTGCCATGGGTGACGGCAACGGCGAAAGCGCCAAGTGGTTTGATCCGCCGCTTTATCCGAAACCGCGCGATTTCACACTTGCGGTTTTTGAATGCCGCTCGACTCCTACGGGCACGCTTCCTACTGACCAAGACCTCTTCGACACCATCGCCCGCGGCTTGGACCGCTCCAACATGCCGCCTTGGAATACGTTCACCAAGCAACAGAGGGCCGATCTCGTCGCTTGGATCAAGCACTACTCGCCACGGTGGCAAACGGAGAAGCCCGGAACGCCCATTCAGGTTCCCAATGAGCCAGAAATCACACCTGACAGGGTCAAAGACGGGCAGCAGGTTTTCGCGCGCGTGCAGTGCTGGAAGTGCCACGGTGTCGAAGGCAAGGGTAATGGACCTTCCGCCTCCACTCTTACCAACGATCTTGGACAGCCTATTGCACCCTACAACTTTGCCTCCGGCGATCGGCCAAAGTGTGGCAGCACCGACCGCGATCTCTATCGCATTTTTATGACCGGTCTCGATGGCACGCCCATGCCGTCGTTTGCCGACAATATCAAGCCGGACGAGGCTTGGGATCTCGTTTTCTATCTCCGTACCTTGCAACCGAAGAACGAATACAACGCCAAGGAGAAGGCGATTGCGAAGCAACTCGGATTAAAGCCGGTTAATCCAAACCCCTAATCCGAATTAAATGAATCCCGATCCGTCAGGAGAACCAGCATGAAGATTCACCTGCAGCAGAAAGTCGCTGTTATCTTTGCCGCTTTTGTCTTGGTCACCGTAGGCGCGATCCTGCTCAATACCACCGTCAGCGCCGCGGGCGATGGCTCAATCACTGGCAGCGTCAAAATCAGTGGCACCCCTCCGCATATGAGGGGCATTGACATGTCAAAAGATCCGTATTGCGTGAAGCAGCACCAAACTCCCGTCCAAATGGAGAACGTGGTGGTCGGGTCGAGCGGTGGGCTGCAAAACGTGGTGCTCTACATTTCCGAGGGCCTGACCGGCAACGAGTCCAGTGCTGTCTCCTCTGAGGAGCCGACTTTTGATCAGAAAGGCTGCCAGTATATCCCGCACGTGATTGCGGTCAATCCGGGAGAAAAGTACAAAGTCACAACCAGCGATCAGACGACACACAACATCCATCCTTTGCCCGCGCCTGGCTCTGGCAATATTGGCTGGAACAAGTCTCAGCCACCGGGCGCTCCGCCAATCGAAACGGATTGGAAGGCACCAGAACTTGCCGTTTCCGTGAAGTGCAACATCCATCCCTGGATGCATGGCTGGCATGCCGTCGTCAAGGGCCCGCACGCTGTAAGCGATGAGAGTGGCAACTATACGATCAAGAATGTCCCGGCAGGTTCTTACACGGTGACCGCCTGGCAGGAAGACCTTGGAACCCAGACGGCCAAGGTCAATGTGGCGGCCGGCCAATCCGCAAAAGCGGACTTCACATTTAAGGCGAAATAAGCCTCAGCGCGCCAGCACTGCAAATCTCCGGTGCTGGCTCGCTATTTGGGTTGACATTTGTTGCGTTACGGTACAGAGTTTTGCGCCAGAAAAGCGGCAGATTTTGTTTGCTTTCGATTCATGACTTTTTCTGGTCATGAAGTGCGCGTGGCGCTCCTGAATTTTCGAAGCAAGACCAATTTGTGAACCGTAGTTCGCGAGGGCCGCATGGCAAAGCTTCTTGCAGTCACCATCGTCATCATCGCGATCGCTTCCGCGATCCCTATCTTGGGGCACTATTGGTGGATGCCCGACGACATTTCGACTCACGGGCGCCCCATCGACGAGCAGATGTCCGAAACCATGGCTGAGGCCGGCATTTCATTCCTAGCCTCCCAAATTCTCCTTGCCGTCTTTATCTGGAAATTCTCCACCCGCAGCCCGGGCGAGAGAATCCGGAATTTCCCCGGCGGTGCTTTCGGTCTCGTCATTGCTGCGTTTCTTCTTGTCGGAACGGAGGTGTTAGCATTGGGCGCTTTTGGCGCTAAAGCCTGGGCCAATATCTATCTCACACCTCCGGCAGCCAACTCCATGCCCATTCAGGTTCAGGCCGGCCAGTTCGCCTTTTACTTTCGTTATCCCGGACCGGACGGAACTTTTGGCCCGATTCATCCCGACCAGATTAGTGAAGCCAATCAGAACTTCTTCGGTCTCGATACTTCCCATGATGCTGACTCCAAGGACGACATCGTGACCGCTGAAATGGCGGTTCCCGTGAACCGCGAAGTTCAACTGCTGATGCATTCCAAGGATCTCGGGCACTCTTTCCATGTCCGCGAGCTGCGCGTTCATCAGGATTTCGTGCCCGGTCTGGATTTAGCCATTCACTTCACCGCAACAAAAGTCGGCAGGTACGAGATTGTCTGCACACAACTTTGCGGTTTAGGGCATTACAACATGAAGGCTTATCTGTCGGTCATGTCCCAAGCGGATTTTGACGATTGGCTGAAGAAGCAAGCAGCCCTGCAGTAGCTAGTTGGCTTCAACGGGAACATCCTTTGCGAGGTTAGTCATGCACGATATCTCAGCTCACGCTCATGTAGCTCATCACGGACCGCCGCAGAGCTTTATCGGCAAGTACGTCTTCAGCATCGATCACAAGGTGATCGGTAAACAGTATTACGCCTTGGCATTGCTGGCGGTGTTCGTGGGCATGATTCTTTCCTGGATCATGCGTCTTCATCTGGGATGGACGAATCTGGCCATTCCGGGGCTACACATTCTTTCCAGCAACGGTGCTCCTGGCGACGTGATGACGCCCGAGTACTATCTGCAATTGATGACCATGCATGCCACCATCATGGTCTTCTTTGTGCTGACGACAGCGCCGTTCGCAGCCTTCGGGAATTATTTCCTGCCCACTCAGGTGGGCGCCGAAGACATGCCCTTCCCCCATTTCAACATGATGTCGTTCTGGGTCACCTTTGTGGGTTTCCTGGTGCTGATTTCGTCATTTTTTGTGAGTGATGGACCAACCCTTGGCGGATGGACTCAGTACGCTCCACTCAGTGCGGTTGGTTCCGTCGCGGGGCCCGGCCAAGGAATGGGTGTTGTCCTCTGGGCAGCGGCGATTGCTATTTTCTGCATTGGACAATTATTGGGTTCGCTGAACTTCATCACCACGACCTTGGACATGCGAACCAAGGGTATGAGCCTCTGGCGCTTGCCCCTCACCTGCTGGGCTTGGTTCATCACCTCAATTATGGGCCTCACGGCGTTCGCAGTTCTCATGCCTGCGTGCATTCTGCTGATTCTCGACCACGTCGCTGGCACCAGCTTTTTTGTCGCTTCGAATTTAGTGCTTAACGATCAGCTGCAGCCTCACGCCGGGGGATCGACTCTCTTGTGGCAGCACTTGTTCTGGTTCTTCGG
>JAFAGX010000109.1 GCA_019237515.1 Acidobacteriaceae bacterium | reverse complement strand
GTGGAACCGGTCGGTGCGAGCAGGATATGAAGTCATCCGAATTCCTCTCCACCAAACCGGCCATGCCACCGGCGAGTATGAAGATTTCGTTACCGGGTTCGTGCTGGATGACGGACGGGTCTGGGGAAGGCCAGTGGGTATCACGGTTGCTGCTGACGGTTCTCTGCTCGTCAGTGATGATGGTTCGAACTCGATCTGGCGTGTGAGTTCCACTGGCAAATAAGGATTATCTTTTCTCGCGGGCGGCAGCCACCAGGGCGGCAAAGATTGCGCGGGATGGTTCATCTTGATCAACGGACCGTTCCGGGTGCCATTGGACCGCAACTAGAAAGTGGTCATGCGAAGTTCCTTCGATCGCCTCGATGATCCCATCTTCGGGGCACTGGGCAGCGATGCGAAGATCCTTGCCGATTTCCTCAGTGGACTGGTGGTGGCTTGAGTTAACGGGGATACGAACACCATTGCTCACACCCAAAATTCTGGCCAGCTTTGAATCGTTCTCAATGCTCACATCGTGCGCCACAGCCACGTTTCTTCCCGCCGCATGGTTGATGGCAGATTCGATATCCTGGATCAGTGTTCCCTTGCAATACACATTCAAGCTTTGCAGGCCATAGCAGATGCCAAGAATTGGTTTTTGCATCTCAAAGGCATGATCGAGGAGCAATGCATCGACGGCGTAGCGGCGTTGGTCATCGGCCGCGGTTTTCGGATGCCGTGGTGCCGCATATTTCGCGGGATCTACATCGGCCTTGCTGCCCGGCAGCAACACCGCGTGGCAACTTTCCATTAGTTTACGGGCTTCGGCATCGGTGACGTCCAGTGGAATGCGGACAGGCTGGCCCTCGGCCATCTCAACCGCCCGCTCATACTGCGGCAAGGAGCGATTCGCATACTCTTGGTCCGAGTGAGGCACCGGGATGGCGATGCGTGGGTGCATTCTCTGATTGTAACGTCAGTTTGCACAGAGGAACCATCAGCGGGGCTAGCGGCTGGCACGCGCTACCGAGGCAAGTGTCTTCGTCTGGCGGTAATTCCGAATTTCGAGAATGGATGTTCCAGTCAAAGCAACGGCGGCCGCAATCGCTGCGAACGGCAAAGCCACATGGCGGTACGCAACAGTCATATTAGGATGAAGCCCGCGAGAGTAGGCAGTGACTACTACTGCGAGGATGCCTAGCAGAAGGCTGAGTGCAAACGAGATGAGTGTAAGCAATAGAGTCAGAAGCAGAATTCGCGGGATTATCAAATACCAACGCGGCATCGCAGGATGACCCGAACTAGCGTGCATATCCCATTCTAGCCTCGAATCTGCTGCCTGCATCAGCCGCGGGCGAAAGATCTGCATCGGGTACTGGCCGGGGTTGAATCGTTCAGGCATGGTCGCATTGATGCTCGCGACCTTCCTAGCCCCGCCGGCGAACCGTGGTTACGGCGAAATTCGAATTGAGCGATTTCCAGCATTGCCGGCTTTAGAGGAAGATTTGCAGGTGCGATAGAATACATTCCATGTCGCAAGCTGCGCCGGCCATCACACGGCCTCCGGCGGAGGTTGTTCGCCGAACTCCCGTCTCCCAAGCTCCCAATGGCATTTGTTATGCCATTGCGGGTGAAGTGACCGTATCCACATCGGATCTCGAACGCATGGTGGCTGCTGTACCCGATAGTGCGGCCGCCGCTCTCAAGCGGAAGGCTTACTACTTTGTTCCCCTGACAGTGAATCAAGGGGACGATACCGTCATTGCCGACCGCTATGACGTCACACTCAGTGACAATGCCGTTTGTCATCGCAATCTCGAGCTCGGCGATTCACAATGCGTATTTATATCGACCCGGTTGATGGACGACAAATTCTCGGTGGCATTTGAGTTCTTCATCAATGTGGGGCACGCAGTGGTGGAGCGCGCAGGCGTTTCTCAGGCATTTGCCGATCTGGTCTGGAAACAGGTGGAAGCGAATGCTCGCGGAGAAACGTCGCTTGACGCTTGGGAGTCCCGGAAGCTGGCAACCGGACACGGACCCGATGCCGAGAAACACAAGAACGAATATCTTGCCGCAACGTTTTCGGATGCGATCTCGATCTATCTTCTGTCTTTGTTTATCGATGTGGATTACTACGATCTGCGCGAACGCGATTATCCGCTTTTAGCGCCCGCTCAAATGGCAGAACGACTGCGGAAAGTGGCGGAGCTCTTTCCCCCCAACCCGGGATACGAATTCGCGATTTATTACAAGCGGAGAGCTTAAGTTCGCCGCTGGCGGCGCTTAGTTCGCACAATTCTCTGTTCCTCCGTGTTCCCCTGTGGTTAGAATCAGCGTTCCACAATGGTTAGCGCCCGATCGTTCGCAAAGATCAATCTCGGACTGTGCATTGGCCCGGTTCGGCCCGACGGATTTCACGAACTCCGCACGGTTTATCAGACCTTCGCGTTGCATGACATCGTTCGTGTCGCGGCGACGCGCGGAACAGGGATCGAGATTCGTTGCGAAGATTCTCGCGTGCCGAAGGATGAGTCGAACACCTGCTACCGCATTGTCGAGCGTGCAGTGCACGCGCTAAAGCTTCGAGGACACATCACTATCGAGATTCAGAAAAGATTGCCGGTGCAGGGAGGATTGGGTGGAGCGTCGGGGAATGCGGTTGCGGTGTTGCTTGCTCTCGAAAGAGCGGTGAAAAGGAGAATATCTGGTCCTGAGCGGTTGCGGATTGCCGCCGAGGTTGG
>JAFAGX010000105.1 GCA_019237515.1 Acidobacteriaceae bacterium | reverse complement strand
CCTCCCGCATATTTTTGAGCCTTTTCAAACAACCAAAGAACAAGGCCACGGAGTAGGTCTTGGGCTCGCGATCAGCCACAGCATTATTGAGCGGCATCAGGGCCGCATCGAGGTGGACTCTCAGCTGGGCAAAGGGACTGCATTCAGGTTCTTTTTGCCTGTGGTGGCTGCTGCTACAGAGCATGAGTTCGTTGAAGCAGCGAAAGCGAGGTGATTCATTTGAGCGCACAAGGGAAGCTGTTGATCGTGGATGATGAGCTCAGCGTGCGCGATTCGCTGGGTAAATGGTTTCGTGAGGAAGGTTACGAAGTTGGGCTCGCGGAGAACGCCAGTGAAGCCTTGACGCGTCTCGCCGAACATTCCTGGGATGTGGCGCTGGTCGATATCAAAATGCACGGAACCGATGGCATCGAGCTACAGCGCCGGATGCATGAGCAAAACCCGGATCTCACGGTAATCATGATGACGGGTTACGCCTCGGTCGAGACCGCGGTGGCCGCGTTGAAAAATGGAGCCTACGATTACGTGACCAAGCCACTTGATCCAGATGAAATTGCTCATCTGGTCAAGAATGTTATGTCGCACAAGCAAACCGAGAAAGAAAACGTATTGCTCCGGGAAGCCGTGGCGGAAGTAGCGCGACCGGAGGAAATGATCGGCCAGAGTGTGGCCATGAAGAAAGTGTTTGACGCGGTGGAGACGGTCGGGCCGACCGATGCCACGGTGCTCATCACAGGGGAAAGCGGAACCGGGAAGGAGTTGGTGGCGCGGGCCATTCATCAGGCCAGTCCGCGGCGCTTCCATCCCCTGGTGGTCATTCATTGCGGCGCGCTTACGGAGACGCTCCTCGAAAGCGAGCTTTTTGGACACGAAAAGGGAGCGTTCACCGGCGCACAATATCGCAAGAAAGGAAAGTTCGAAATTGCCGAAGGCGGGACGGTATTTCTAGATGAAATTGGGGACATCAGCCTGAAAACTCAAACTGACCTGCTGCGCGTTTTACAGGAGCATGAGATCGTGCGAGTGGGCAGTAACCAGCCGATCAAAGTGGATTTCCGTTGTGTAGCGGCAACCAATAAAGACTTGGAGAAACTGATTGAAGAAGGCAAGTTCCGGCCCGATCTTTATTACCGCCTCAATGTTTTTCATATCGAATTGCCGCCGCTGCGTGATCGCCACGATGACATTCCGCTGCTGGTGAACCATTTCGTGCGCAAGTTCGGGCTGCAGATGAACAAGAAGATCAATCGGGTAGCGCCCGAGGCCATGAACCTTCTTCAGCAGCAGCCGTGGACAGGCAATGTTCGCGAACTGGAAAACGCTGTGGAACGCGCCATGGTGGTGGCACAAGAGCCGGAAATCAGAGCGCAGGATTTCGTGTTCAAGGCCAGCGCATCAAACGGCGCGCCGAAAACCCTGGAGGAAATGGAAAAAACGCACATCCTGCGCACCCTGGAACAGTGCCATTGGAATCAGAGCCGCGCGGCCGAAATCCTGGACATCGACCGCGTGACCTTGCATCACAAACTGAAGAAGTACGGTTGGAGCCGGGAACAAGTTGAAGCGCGATGAACCTGCAACTCCTTCCTATCGGGAAGCTGAACGGCGGGTTCCTGACGAGTCTGGCGCCCGCCATGTCGAATACGTTCGGAATGCCAGGCGAAACCTTGTCAGCCGCACTGGATCCGGACTTCGCGTATCACCGGGAACGCCAACAATATCATTCCTCGGAAATTCTTTCGCGCATGCAATCCACGGTTACACCCAAGACATGGCGTTTGTTGGGCGTGGCCGCGGTTGACCTCTACATACCAATTTTGACGTTCGTTTTTGGAGAAGCGCAGATCGGTGGCAGTTGTGCGGTGGTTTCGCTGCATCGATTGCAACAGGAGTTTTATGGGCTGCCCGAGGATCCAGCCCTGTTGCACGAGCGCTTGCTAAAAGAATCGGTTCATGAGATCGGGCATACTCTCAACCTCATGCATTGTGACGACTATCGCTGCGCCATGGCGCCATCGCACGCGGTGGAGTGGATCGACTTAAAAGACAGTTTGTTGTGCTCCGCATGTCACGGCCGCATTTTTGATCGCGCACCGCGTTGACCTGGCGCAGCGCTTTACCCCGGCGGTCTACTTGGCGAAGAAATAGTCGAAGGATTTTACTGCCATAAACTCGTTGTCTTTGATATCGAAGATGGTGTAGAGCTTGGTGACCTGAAGCAGATCGTGAACTTTCTTGGTGAGATTCAGCAACTTCAGCTCGCCGCCGGCATTTCGCACGGCCGTGTAACTGGACACCAGTTCGCCAACGCCTGAGCTGTCAATGTAGCTGACGTCTGCAAGGTTCAGGACAATTTTTTTGGCGCCTTTGTTGACCAGATCACGGATGGTCTTGCGCACTGCGTCGGTCTCTTCGCCGAGCGTGATGCGGCCACTTAAGTCGATGATGGTGACATCGCCGACGTCTCGCAAATGAATCTTCAAGTCCACGGCAGCCTCCCTGGATAATGAACCAATTTACAGCCGCGGGATCATATCGATCGTCAGTTAAGAGTATGCCAGTTCTTTGGCTCTTTGTACCGCTTTGACCACCGCTTTGATCAAGGTTACACGCAATTTGCCTTCTTCCAACTCCAGGATGCCGTCAATCGTACACCCAGCGGGCGTAGTTACTGCATCCTTCAGTAAAGCCGGATGATCTCCGGTTTCCAGCACCACAGTGGCTGCGCCCATGGTGGTCTGGGCGGCCAGCAGCGTGGCAATATCGCGAGGCAGACCAACCTTTACGCCAGCTTCAGCAAGTGACTCGAGAATGATGTAAATGTAGGCGGGACCACTGGCGGAAAGGCCGGTTACGGCATCCATGTGCTTCTCGTCCACAACAACTGTCCGACCGACTGCCTGAAACAGTTCGCTGGCGATGTCCAGATGACAATTTTCCGCGTACCTGCCTTTGCACAACGCCGTCATGCCGCAGCCCAGGACACAAGGTGTGTTGGGCATGGCGCGCACCACCGGAACTTCTTTTCCCAGTGCCTGCTCGAACTGGCTGGTGGGTACAGATGCAGCAACCGAAATAATCACCTGATAGGGAGACACTGCCGCGCGAATCTGCTGCATCACCGTCTCGACCACCTGCGGTTTGACGCAGACGAAGATGATATCTGCGTCGCGAACCGCCGCAGCATTGTCGACACCGACCGGAATACCCAGTTTTTGAGCGAGGATGGTGGCGCGGTCTTGATGCTGTACGGTGGCGGAGGTGAGAGCGCGGGATAACAACCCCTTTTCAAGCAGCGCTTTCAGAAGGATGCCTCCCAGTTTGCCTGCACCCAGCACTGCCACCTTTTTTCCAGACGCATCCATTTATCTCTCCCAACCAGGGCCGCGAAGCGACATGTAATGTGAAGATGAGAATACCATCGCAAGCCGGAGAATACCCAACCGACGGGAGTGATGTTCCTGTTCGCGCGGGCATCTTCCAAACTGACGTACGATACGTCGCGCGGGAGGCGCTCGGAACGGACCTGCTCAGGCTTTCAGCTTAGGCTTCTCAGTCGTTCAACTTAGGCGCTTAGGAGCTTCGCCTAATTGACCCATCGGTCATACCCGATTATGGTTACAGCAATTTCCGCAACACAGCTGATCCATTTTCTTTTCAGGAGTTATTTGGTTTGAAAAACATCTATCTCCTCCTTGCGTTGGCGCTGCTTTCTGGGATTCCAATGCACGCGCAGACGAGCTTCACTTGTCCTTCTGGCACAGAGGACATGCTGAATTATTTCGTGATGGGATATCCCAATCGCCTGAATCACTTCCTGGGGCCCGGCAATTCCAATCCCGTTTACACCACGATTGATCCTGAGTTGGGGACGAACTATGCGACCACCGGCCGTTTTTATTGGGTGAAGAGCTCTGCCGGATACCCGTGGGACGTGAAGGCGTTCGATCAAAATTACGTTTACGATCGCAGCACAGAATTGAACTGGAATGATCCGACTTCGTTCAAGCGGTTCACGAGTGATCTTCCGATGTCACATCGCTGCGTGACAGTCGGAGCAGCGGGAAATAACATCTATCGGACTTCCTCGCAGAGCAGATATGGCTTCTACAGCCGTTGCCAAAAGACGCAGACGGCTAGCCTGGGATATGTCAAAAACGAGATCACTGCACCCGTTGTCAAGAATGCCGGCGGAAACCTGGGCTCGGTTAAAACACGCTATTTCAAGTACAACTACGGTTGCAGCTCAAGTTACACTTCGTGCACAGACGAGGAAGTGTACAGCTTGGGCTATGGGGTCGGGCTCTATGAGTGGCAGCATTATCAGCGGCAGAACGGTGCGCTGGTTTTAGTGCAAACCGTGAATATCAATCAGTTCGATGAAGGGCAGGCCACACCGTACTTGCCGTGCTCGAGCAGCTACTGACGTCATAATCGCCAGATAAAGTCGCCCTGAGGGCTTCCGCCTCGAGGCGCTATAAGTCGAAATACGAGATCCCTCGCTGTCCGTTCAGGATGACAACTTAGTAGAGTGGGGTGTTATTTCGCGAGCGCGTTGAGCCGCGCACTCAGCCGCGCTTTATAGCGCGAAGACGTATTCTGGTGGATAACGCCCTTCTGCACGGCCTTGTCGAGCGCAGAAACCGTTTGCCGGAATGCCTGTTCGGCAGCCGCTTTGTCGCCCTTACCCAACGTTTCGCGGAAGCTTCGCAATGCGGTGCGCAGCCGCGAGGTATTCGCCCGGTTGCGGGTGGTGCGTGTCTCTGTCTGACGGGCGCGCTTCAGCGCCGAAAAATGATTTGCCATGAACTTATTTACCCTTTGTCTAAGTGATGTTTCGGATGAACCTTCAGCAGGAACCGAAGTTTCATTCTACGGGCTAAGTCAAAGAGCGTCAAACGGATGCCGCTTCGGTTTACTTGTGAAGCGATTTGCGAAAGCAGTGATTGACTGTCTCGCTTTAACAGGGGTACCCTATTGGTAATGGTATTTGCTTGCACCTCGGGCGCGAGCATTCCGGCGAATTCCACCTCCAGAGAGAAAACTTTGTTTACTGCGGCTGCGCCGTACATCAGGCCTGCCCATTGGACAGGAGCATCTAAGCGGAAGCGCTCCAGAGGCGTGATTGGTGCCTCATACCGCGCAGCTTCACAGCGTACCCACATCCCGGGACCGCCAGACGACGGCAGCTCTGGAGGAATGAGCAGAGGGACGGGTCATATACCCACCCCAGAGGTGATGATCAAAGCTGAATGAAGAAAAGTATCGAGATCAGTCCCCGCATTGAAACCCTGTTCGGAACCAGGGATGAAAACCTGCACGTGCTCGAAGACGGGCTGAATATCAACATCGACCTGCGATCCGACTCGATTGACTTAGAAGGCGCACCGCGCGACGTGGCCCGCGCCGAGCAAGTCTTCGCCGACTACGAACACCTGCAACGCGCCGGACACGTATTCAACAATGGTGACCTGAACAGCATGCTGCGCGTGCTGATGGCGGACCCCAAGGCCACACTGCGGGGATTAGTAGAAGCTGGAAAGCAGCGTTCCTTTGGGCGGCGCACGGTTCAGCCAAAAAGCATCAATCAGCGGCGATACCTGGAGGCCATCGAGAACCATGACATGGTGTTCGGGATCGGTCCGGCCGGTACGGGAAAGACCTATCTCGCGGTAGCCATGGCCATTTCCGCCTTATTGGCCAAGCGGGTCAACCGCATCATTTTGGCGCGGCCAGCGGTAGAAGCCGGTGAGCGGCTGGGATTTCTCCCTGGTACGCTGCAGGACAAAATCGACCCCTACCTCCGTCCTTTATACGACGCCCTGTATGACATGCTCGACCCGGAGAAGGTAGATCGTTATCTGGAAAAAAACGTCATCGAAATTGCTCCGATCGCGTTCATGCGCGGTCGAACCCTGAACGATTCTTTTGTCATCCTGGACGAGGCACAGAACACAACCTCCGAGCAGATGAAGATGTTTGTTACGCGGCTCGGATTTAATTCGAAGGCGGTAATTACGGGCGACATCACCCAAATCGATCTTCCTAGCGCCCGACGCAGCGGGCTGCTCGAAGCGGTCGACGTGCTGAAAAACGTGCAAGGACTGAGCTTCGTCTATTTCGACGAAGGTGACGTCGTGCGCCACCATTTGGTCCAGCGGATTATTCGCGCTTACGATGAGCACAAAGTCAAAGTCGCCGAACAACAAATGTCGTTGCTCGAGGCAAAAAATGGCCCCAACGGAAAAGCGGGGCAGGTGGAAGAGATAAGTGAAAACGCGGCAACGCCGTTGCAGGAATTACGCACCGAAGAATAGATAAAACAGTTGAGCAGGAGGGCGCTCGAGTTCGCTCTCCTGCTTTGCTTTTGCGAGCAGGATTTGAAGATGGTTAGGATCACGGCGAGGATCACCGGCCTAAGTGAGTCCAAGCTGGCGCGATTCGTGTCGCGAGCAAAGCGCGCAGCGAAACTGCAAGGCGAGGTCCACGTTCTGGTGACGACCGACAGCGATCTTCGTCGGCTAAACCAGCGCTTTCGAGGAAAAGACAAAGCCACCGATGTGTTATCGTTCCCGGCAGTTTCCGTGGGCAAAAACGGCTTGGCAGGTGACGTCGCGATTTCAGCGCAAATGGCAAGGGAAAATGCCCAGCGCCTCGGACACACGGTGGCGCAAGAGGTTGAAATTCTCGCTTTGCATGGGATCCTGCATCTGGCAGGCTACGATCACGAAATCGATCGTGGAGAGATGGCCGCGAGAGAAGCGCGGTTGCGCAGAGCGCTAGGACTGCCATTGGCATTAATCCAAAGAAACAGCCGACAGGTTGCAAAGCCGAGAAAGCCAGCCCGTTCCCGATCCTTTAGAGCTACTGCTCGAGTCTCCAGATGAATTACGCGATCGCATTGGCGTTAGTCTTTTTGCTGGGACTGCTGACGCTCGTCTCCTATGTCGACCGCGTGTATTCCGAAATCGGCAAGTTTCTTTCCCGCGAATTCCAGGACAACATCGATGCATTCGAACAAAAGATAGAGCCCAGGCTGGGTGTGGCTCGCGCTCGTGCTTCCCAGTCTATGGCGGTCCTTTCGCAGCTCATTATGGCGGCGATCACGATGCTGGTTGCTTTCACCGTGTTTCGTGATCGGGCCTGGAGCAGCTACGAAATCCTGCAGGCGACACTGAGCCTGGTGCTGATTATCATCATCTTCAACCGTTTTCTTCCATTTGTACTTTTCTCTCGAACCAAGGGGCTGTGGCTCTGCAATTGGATTTGGCCGTTGCGCATATTGATCTACCTGTTGCTGCCGGTCACGTTGGTCTTAGGATTTCTGCAATCCGTAGCAGCCTTGACCAAAGAGCACACCGACGAGCAACCGGAAACTCAAGCCGAGGCCGTCGACGCCTTGATTGAAGCGGGCCAGGAAGAAGGCATTCTCGACGAAAGCAACCGCGATCTCATCCAGTCGGTGGTGGAGTTTGGAGAAAAAACCGTTCGTGAGGCAATGAAGCCGCGCCCGGACATCGTTGCCGTCCCCATGAATATGACCGTCGAGCAGTTCATCGAACTGTTGCGCAAGACCCCGTTCTCTCGCGTGCCCGTGTACGAGAACAGCATTCACAACATCAAGGGAGTTCTTTATGCCCAGGATGTTTTGCAAGTTCCGGACACCGAGGCGCGTACCCGAACCGTGGATACGTTGATGCGCAAGGATGTGTACTTTGTTCCGGAAAGCAAGCTGGGAAGCGATCTCCTGCGCGAGATGCAGAAAAATAATATTCGGATGGCAATCGTGGTGGACGAGTATGGCGGAGTGGCCGGACTGGTAACGATCGAAGATCTGGTCGAAGAAATTGTCGGCGAGATTCGCGACGAACACGACAAGGCAGACGTGGTTCGTGAAAACGATCATTCTTACGTTGTCGCCGGCAATATGGATGTGGACCGCCTGGGTGAGTTCTTCGGAACCAAGCCCGAGGGACAAGAAGCCGCTACGGTAGGCGGATTAGTTAGCGAGTTGGCGGGCCGAATCCCGCAGAAGGGCGAAGTTATCGAGGACGACGGGCTGCGTTTCGAGGTCGTGGAATCGACGGAACGGCGGGTGGAGCGGGTAAGGGTGACAGCGCTACAACCGAAGCAGATGAAGCTGATCTAGCGCCGTCCCAGTTAATTTCCGCGTTCGGCGTCGAACATGCGGATGAAGGCCGGTTCGTTGATCTCATAACGAAAGCTTACCCTTCCACTCGCGTCTGGTTTTGATCCGGTGCGAACCGCGCCGATTTTTTCCAAGGCTTTCTGCGAACGCAAATTTTGCGGACCGACAAGAAATATAACCTTCTTCACGAACTTGTAGGCGTGCCGCAGCATGAGTTCTTTCATTTCACGGTTGCAGTTTCCACCCCAGTGAGATCGCGCTAAGAACGTCCAACCGATTTCGATTTCGCCGAGCTCTTGATCGTATCCGTGGAAGCGTGAAGAACCGACCACTTTGCCATCGCGGGAATCTGTGACAATAAACGCCCCGCCGGATTCAAGTGCGTCAGCAAAGAATTTTTGAAAAACCTCCTTTTGCCAGCGATCGCTTTCGGGATGTTGCTCCCAAATAAGTGGATCGGATGCGACCGCATGAAGCACATCGAAGTCGTCTGGACGAAGCGGTCTCAGCTCAAGGAGCTTGCCTTTTAGCGTAGGCTGAAGATCGAAGGCCATACCCGGTCTTTCAACTGACGAACCGTCAAGCCGCAGGTTAGCATAGTCTTACTTCATGGCTTTCCGTTCTGGTTTCGTGTGCATCCTTGGCCGGCCAAATGCCGGCAAATCGACGCTGCTAAATGCTCTGGTCGGCCAAAAGCTCGCGATCGTGAGCGCAAAGCCGCAAACCACGCGCAACCGGATCCTGGGAATTGTTCAAGTCCCTTCCAGAAAGAACAAACCCGCTGCACAGATCGTCCTGATTGATACTCCCGGTGTGCACAAGCCCGACAGTAATCTTGGGCGCAAGATGATGGCAGAAGTAAGGGAAGCGCTCGAAGGCTGCGATCTGCTGTTGCTCATTGTCGATGTTACCCAGCGATTCGGTCAGGGCGACCAGTTTTCGCTGCAGATGGCAAAAAAGGCTGGAACTCCGGTGTTATTGCTGCTGAACAAAATTGATCTGCTGGCAGACAAGCAGAAGCTCTTGCCCGTCATTGATGAGTATCGAAACCGCCACGAGTTCAAAGAAATCATTCCGGTCTCCGCGCGCAAGCGGCAGGGCTTGGACGTGCTGATTCAAACTCTGGTTGAGAACTTGCCAGAAGGACCAAAATATTTTCCAGAAGATCAGCTTACCGATCAGCCGGTGCGGTTCATGGTTGCGGAAATCATTCGTGAACAGGTCCTGGTTGAAACAAGTGAAGAAGTGCCCCATGCGACGACCGTAAACATTGATCAATTCGAAGAAGGCCCAAAGCTGACGCGGATTGCGGCGACCATCTACTGCGAAAGGGAAGGGCAGAAGCGAATCCTGGTGGGTAAGCATGGGCAGATGCTGAAGAAGATCGGCACATCCGCGAGGATGCAGATCGAAAAACTGGTAGGTACGCGAGTTTATCTGGAGCTATTCGTGAAGGTGAGTCCCGGCTGGCGCGAATCGCATTCATTCATAGAGGAATTGGATTGGCGGAGACAGCTTTCAGGTAAGGAATAGATTCTTCCAGGTTCACTCGCAAAATTCGCTCGCAAACCCTGGGGCACCGATCGATCCTCCAATTCATCATTTCACGGCGCCGTATTTCCGCAATATCTGAACAGTTTTTTCGATTGGCAGAGCCTCGATTGTGTGTCCGTTTCCAGTCATCGTCGTGGCGCGAAACATGGAGTTGTAGATCGCTTCTTCCGTGGCTTCAATCACTGCTTCAAACAACGGCGACATCGCATCGTTCGTGAGCAGCTCCACATGACGCGTGAGAGATTTGTCAGCATTGCGAATGCGCAACTGTGGCGCCGTGGAGAACGCGATTGCGTAATCCCCGCTGCCGTTCGAAGCTGAACTGCCGGTGCGCGCCATACCCAGCCAGGCACGAGCGGCAAGGCGTTTCAGATTTCGCCCATCGAGTGGCGCATCGGTGGCGATGACCATCATGCACGACCCATCAGGTTTGTCTTTCACGCCTCCTTGCTGCTGCAACTCTTTGCGCAGATAAAATTGGCCTAGTTCCTGCCCGACTGGAGCGCCGGCAATCATCAAGATACCGCCAAAGTTCGTCTGGACAAGAACACCGATCCTGTAACCGCCGAGATTGGCAGGCATTTTTCGCGACGAGGTTC
>JAFAGX010000648.1 GCA_019237515.1 Acidobacteriaceae bacterium | reverse complement strand
GAACAGAGCGTGTCGTGTCGTGGCTGACCGAGGAATTAGTCAGGCTTGGCCATGATGTGACACTGTTTGCCAGTGGAGATTCGTTGACCACAGCACGCCTGGTACCTGCGTGCCGGAAATCCTTGCGCCTGGATAAATGCATTGATCATCTGGCACATCACATCACGCTTTTGCAACAGGTCCTGGACCAGAAAGACGATTTCGATTTTATCCATTTTCATATCGACTATCTGCATTACCCGCTCAGCCGTCGTGAGCAATTGGCCCACGCGACAACACTGCATGGAAGGCTGGATCTGCCGGATCTTGTCCCGCTGTACCGAAGCTTTTCTGACATGCCGGTGATTTCCATCTCCGACGCGCAGCGCGCGCCATTACCGTGGGTAAATTGGCAAGGGACGGTGTACCACGGAATGCCGGAAGATGCTTTGCGGCCTCGTACGGACCCGGGTAAGTATCTGGCATTTTTAGGGCGAACCTCGCCAGAGAAAGGGTTGCTTGAGGCGATCGAAATTGCGAAAAAGGTGGACATGCCGCTCAAAATTGCGGCAAAAGTCGACAAGGCGGATTTGGAATATTTCAACGAATGCATCAAACCTGCACTGAATCATCCTTTGATTGAGTTTGTCGGGGAAATCGGTTTTGGTGAGAAGAACGAATTTCTTGGCAATGCGGCGGCCCTGCTTTTTCCCATCGACTGGCCCGAGCCGTTCGGCATTGTTCTGATTGAGGCGATGGCATGCGGGCTTCCGATCGTGGCTTATCCTTTCGGTTCGGTTCCGGAGCTGATCGAGGACGGCGTCACCGGGTTCGTGGTCACTAATATTGACGAAGCTGCCCGGGCAATACGCCAACTTGATACCATTGACCGTGCCACTTGCCGGCAAAGCTTCGAACAGCGTTTTACGGCAAAACGCATGGCGCAAGATTATCTGGCGATTTACGATCGCATACTGAAGCGAGAGCCTGCCTCGCTCACGCTGAGCGATGGAGATTACAGTTGGATGAAATTGGTGTCTCCCAGCAGTACTACATAGCAACCAGGTCCTCGCCGTCAGAGGATCGAACCCGCGTTTTAAAGTACGGTGAAATGTTCGCCGTCTTTGACCGGCACGGCGACATCGAACCCCTCGGCCTGGGCGAACAAGGGATTTACTTTCAAGAGACCCGGTTCGTTTCCGAGCTGGCGCTCTCATTGTGGGATTTGCGGCCTCTCCTCTTAAGTTCCACAGTGAAGTCGGACAATTCGGTATTCACCGCGGATATCGCCAACGTCGACGTGACGGAAGGTTCGCAGGTAATAGTTCCACGCGGCACGGTTCATGTCCTGCGTTCCAGATTTTTATGGCAGGGGGTCTGCTACGAGGAATTGAAGGTTGTTAACTATGGACTCTCGACGCTGGAGATTCCGCTTCGAATCGCGATCGATTCCGATTTCGCCGATATTTTTGAAGTCCGGGGCACACGCCGTGAACGGCGAGGGCGCCGGCTGGAAGACAAGATTACCAGCGATTCGATTTTGTTTTCCTACGAAGGCCTCGATCACGTGGTTCGGACGACGCGGGTCGAGTGCCACCCTGCGCCTGTCCGCATAAGCTCTTCCGAGTTGCGGTTCCAAACATTGCTGCGTCCGAAAAGATCCGCCGAGTTTTACGTCGTCCTCTCCTGCGACCCGAAGGCGTACAGCCGCTCCACGGGTTACAGCCGGGCGGAACTGGCCCGGCAAAGCGAACGCAGTGCCATCGCATCCGGCATGTGCAAGATCTCCAGCTCTAACGATCGCTTCACGCGCTGGGTAAAACGATCAATGGCCGACGTGCAGATGATGATGCTGGGAAATCCGGAAACAGATTATCCCTACGCAGGAGTTCCCTGGTTCAGCACAGTTTTTGGACGCGACGGCATTGTGACCGCTTTGCAGCTTTTGTGGGTGTCTCCCCGAATCGCCAAGGGTGTTCTGCATTACCTGGCTTCCACGCAGGCAACGGAGCTCAACGAGGAGCGTGAAGCGGAGCCGGGAAAAATTCTGCACGAAATGCGCCGGGGTGAGATGGCCAACCTTGGTGAAGTGCCCTTCGGGCGCTACTACGGGAGCGTGGACTCTACGCCACTCTTCTTGATTCTTGCGGGGGCTTATTCTGAGGCCACCC
Source organism: Acidobacteriaceae bacterium (assembly GCA_019237515.1). The sequence goes on along the minus strand of JAFAGX010000648.1, from coordinate 2,916 downwards.
ATGACCGCGAGTTTCTCAAGGAATTGCTTCCCCATATCGATCTGGCATTGCAGTGGATCGACAGGTACGGCGACGTCGATGGCGACGGATTCGTCGAATACGCTCGGCGCGGCAGTAAAGGCCTTGTGCAACAGGGATGGAAGGATTCCAACGATTCCATCTTTCATGCGGATGGAAGTATTGCCGATCCACCAATCGCACTTTGCGAAGTGCAGGGATACGTTTACGCCGCGAAGCGCGCTGCCGCAAAGCTGTACGCCAGTTTCGGAGATCAGGGGCGAGCAGACATGCTGGAGCAACAAGCAGCCGACCTGCAGCAGAGATTCGAGGAGACTTTCTGGTGTGAAGATCTTTCGACGTACGCTCTGGCCCTGGATGGCCGCAAGCGGCCGTGCCGTGTGCGCACTTCCAACCCGGGACACTGCTTGTTTACGGGCATTGCTTCGCCGGAACGCGCACAGCTGGTCGCCTACACCCTGCTGAGCAGGGATTTCTTCACTGGATGGGGAGTGCGTACAGTCGCGTCTGAAGAGTCACGATACAATCCGCTTTCATACCACAATGGTTCAGTGTGGCCGCACGACAACGCGATCATCGCGGCGGGGTTGGCCCGCTATGGATGTCGCGATCTGGCAGGCCAAATCCTGATGGGGCTGCTGGACGTCAGCAGCTTTGTCGAGCTGCACCGGCTTCCGGAGCTGTTTTGCGGACTCGACCGCCGTCCGGGACAAGGCCCCACGCTTTATCCGGTAGCCTGTTCCCCCCAAGCATGGGCGGCCGGGGCGGTTTTCATGGTGCTGCAGGCGTGCCTGGGCATTACGGTCAAAGCCAACCCACACAAAGTGTTTTTCCACCACCCTCATTTGCCCGAAGGCATTCCGCAGCTGTGGATTCGAGATTTGCGGATTGCCAACGGCCGCTTAGACTTGTTCCTCGAACGTCAAGCGGGCACCGTACGCTGCGAGATTCTGGAGAAACACGGGGACTTCGATGTAGTGTTCGCCTAGTTCACACCTCTCAACTGCCCTTTTTAGAGTTCCACTCTGAACAATCTACATACTCGACCGGATAGAACCTCGGCCACCTAACTCGTAGTATCCGGGAGAACGCCATTTACGTGCTCACAAGAGCGCAGAAAAAAGGTTCTGCCAATGACACCGACGAGATTTTCTTCATCGAAACAGTTTTTGCTATTTGGCACGATTGTGCTAGCTCTTTGCACCCTTGGATGGGCACAGAGCAGTGATGACCAGACAAATTCCAGCAGTACGAAAGCGAGTCATGAGAGCAACACCGCGAATGGCCCTGACGCGACCGGCGATCAGCCGGATGTTGTGAAACGAATGGATAAGGCAGCTGGGGTTTTAACCGAAGTGATGGGTACGCCGGACAAAGCCATTCCCGACAAAGTACTGAGCGATGCCCGCTGCATCGCGATTATCCCGTCCATGGTGAAAATCGCCATCGGATTCGGCGGGAATCATGGAAAAGGCGTAGCTACTTGCAGAACGCAGCGTGGCTGGAGCGCGCCGGCGCCAATCAGCATCACCGGTGGAAGCTGGGGTCTTCAGCTGGGTGGACAAGCGGTCGATCTGGTCCTGATGGTCATGAACCAGAAAGGCATGGACGATCTGCTGGCTTCGAAATTCAAACTGGGAGCAAACGCTTCTGCGGCGGCTGGTCCGGTGGGACGTGATGCCGGTGCTGACACCGACTGGAAGATGAAGTCGGAGGTGTTGAGCTATTCGCGAGCTCGCGGTTTGTTTGCCGGAGTCGACCTGAATGGCGCGGCCATCACTCAGGACAAGGATGAGACCCGCTTGCTTTACGGGAAAATGGAGCCCTTCAAAACGATTCTCTACGGCGACGTGCCTGCACCAAAAGGCAGCCACGAGTTCTTAGCGACTGTTGCCAAATATCTACCGAACACGCCCACCAAGCAGGGCAACGCCGCACCTGGCGAAACCAGTACGACTGCGAGCGCAACTCGATAATCAAAACTTTTTTTAAACCGCACCTTGGCCAAGTCAACCAGCTTGGCCTTTTTTCTTTCTGCAATGGTTGCGCAGGTTCAAACATGCAACCCCACTTCTGACGCCGCGTCTAACCCCTTCGCAGGAGAAAAAAATGGCGACCAAGCAGTTGGCAGTGATCACAGGAGCGTCGAGCGGGATCGGTTACGAACTGGCCAAGGTATTTGGTAATAACGGATTCGACTTGCTGGTCACGGCGGACAGCAAAAAGATCGATGAAGCCGCAGATCAGTTGCGTCAACTCGGTTTCAGCGTGCAAAGCGTGCAGTCGGACCTTGCGACCTACGAAGGTGTGGAGAAACTCTGGAGTGAGATCGAGGCGACGGGGAAACCAGTGGATGCAGCCGCGATCAATGCCGGTATCGGCGCCTACGGGGATTTTGCGCGCGAGTCAGATCTGGATACTGAACTGAAGCTCATTCAACTCAACGTGACCTCCACGGTGCATTTGGCGAAACGCATACTGAAGCAGATGGTGGCGCGCAACTCGGGGAAAATCTTGTTCACATCGTCGATCGCGGGCACCATGCCCGCTCCATTGGAAGCGGTCTACGCCGCGTCGAAGGCATTTATTCTGTCTCTTGCGGAATCCTTGCACCATGAACTTAAAAACACCAATATCGCGATCACCGCTCTTCAACCGGGTCCGACGGACACCAACTTTTTTCATCGCGCTGGTATGGACGACACCAAGCTTGGCCAGGAAGGCAAATACACGAATGATCCATTAGAAGTTGCTGAGCAGGGGTTCCAGGCGCTCATGGAGAACAAGGATCACGTCTTTGCGTCATCGATGAAGACGAAAGTGCAGGGCGAACTGGGCAAATTCATGCCCGAATCGGTGAAAGCAGAAATGCATCGCAAAGAGGCGGAAAGAAAATAA